>JAYVYN010000049.1:0-11241 GCA_043784265.1 Gammaproteobacteria bacterium
TTATCGCGCCTGTGCCTAATGTGCTCGTATGCGGTGCAGGAGCTGATGCAGAGCCGCTGGTTGCAGGGCTTCGCGCGTTACGCTTCGAGGTAACCGTAGTCGATCATCGACCGGCGTATGCCGACCCGATGCGTTTCCCCGGCGCACATGTCGTACTCATGGATGGTGCAATGCTCGGTGAGCATGTGGATCTTGGGCGCCATTTTGCCGCCGTCGTCATGAGCCATCACCTGTTATCCGACGCGGCGTATCTTCGTGGACTTGCGACGAGCGCTATTCCTTATATTGGATTATTAGGTCCTTTGCCTCGCCGCGAGCGCCTGCTTGCCGACATCGGCGAGTGCGCTGCGCTGCTGCACGGGCGCCTGCGCGGACCTGTAGGCTTCGATATCGGTGCGGTAACGCCCGAGGGCATCGCGTTGGCGATCACCGCCGAATTGCATGCATTTGCGTCGGGACGAGTGGTCGAAGCCACCCACTGGTCATCTCTTTAATGGGCCGCTGCAGCCCTACTTCCACCAAACGGCGGTTTTGCCAACCAAATAAAAGGAATGATGAGAAAAAAAATCGCGCCCAATAGATAAAATACATCGTTCATTCCCAAGGTCAACGACTGCTGGGTAAGCACGCGCTCAATATACTGAAATGCATTCGTCCCCGAGAGACCCTGGGCATTCAGTTGCGCTTGATAGGGTGCTAATCCGGCGGCGGAATTTCTAATATGCTCGGTTAAGACGACATGGTGATAATCGGTGCGACGATTCCAAATCCAGACTGTAATCGCGGTTGCAAAACTCCCTGACATGGTGCGCAGAAAATTACTCAACCCGGCAACAGACGCCAACTCATTAGCAGAGGCACTGGAGAACACCACTTGGTTGAGTGGCAGGAAAAAAAATGCAACCCCCAAACCTTGCCATAAACGCGGCAGTGCAAATTGACTAAAAGTAGCATGTTCATTCAAAGAGGCCACCCAAAACACACTGACACCAAACACGGCAAACGCAAAACTAATCGCTAAACGAATGTTCATACGATTCATATTGCGGCCCACGATGGGTGCCGCTAGCATTGCAAATATTCCCACCGGCGCCACGGCAAGTCCGGCCCAAGTGGCGGTGTAGCTGACATTCGTTTGCAGCCATAACGGGAAAATGATATTGATTCCCATCATTGCAAAATAACCAACGGCGATTACAAATACACCTACCCGGAAATTTACGCGCCGAAATAATTGTAAATCAATTACCGGATGTGCCTCACCGAGCTCCCAGGCGATTAGTAACGTCAGACTTAGAGCAGCGATGACGGCTGCCGCTGCAATGATGGACGAACTAAACCAATCTTTATCGTTACCATTGTCCAGCAAGTACTGGAGACTTCCTACACCCAGCGTTAGTAACCCCAAACCTATAGCGTCAATCGGCTGCTTAACCAAGGCAGACTCACGCCTATGCAGTAATGTCCAACTGATAAATACCACCGCTGCCCCAATCGGTAGGTTTAAATAAAATAGCCACGGCCAAGAAAAATTGTCAGTAATCCATCCGCCTAATATTGGGCCAAAAATCGGCGCGACCACCATTACCATTCCCATAGTCGCAATGGCAACACCGCGTTTTTCAACCGGATAATTTCTGAGCAAAATAGCTTGAGCTACCGACATCATCGGTCCAGAGACCAAGCCCTGCATCAAGCGCGCGGCAACCAACATCGGTAAGCTAGTCGCAAGACCACACACCGCCGAGAACACCATAAACAAGACAACCGAGGTCAGAAAGGTTCGCACTTCCCCGTAACGTCGCCCTATCCAACCCGACAGTGGTTGCATGATGGCTGCGGTCAGCATATACGAACTGATGGTCCAAGTACCCTCAGAGGTACTCACACCCATGCTACCCGCGATATGGGGCACTGAGACATTGACGATCGTCATGTCCAACAATTCCATGAATGCCGCAGTCGATATTGCCACCGTCAGCCATACGAGCTTGCTGCGGCTGAGAGGCGGATAATCTGCCATGAGGCTAGCGTCCGGTGCCTAAATTTTCACGCACCACCGCATTCGCAGCGGCATTCGCTTTGTCAAGATCTTGCGTATAAACCGCCGTATCACTCGCAGCACTATCGGAGGATTGTGCAGCTAGAACTGAACCAGTTTGATCCTTGGTATCCACGATAACATTAGTGGATAAGCCAATGCGTAGCGGATTTTTTACCAAATCTTGAGCATCAATTTGGATACGCACCGGCACCCGCTGCACGACTTTAATCCAATTGCCGGTAGCGTTTTGCGCCGGTAACAACGAGAATGCCGATCCGGTACCCGCTGACATGCCTTTCACATGACCGTGGAAAACTAATGAACTTCCGTACAGATCGCTATGCACTTGCGCCGGTTGTCCGATGCGCAAGTGACGCAATTGTACTTCTTTAAAATTCGCATCCACCCAAAGTACATTTAAAGGAATCACCGTCATCAGCGCCTGACCCGCTTGAATATGCTGGCCCAATTGCACGCTCCTCTCTGCCACATAGCCGGCAACGGGTGCAATCACCGCGTTGCGCTCTGAACTTATCCATGCGTCGCGGTAAGCAGTTTTGGCTTGTTGCACAGCCGGGTTATCCTCGATCGGCAAACCATCCACCAGCGCATGCGATGCGGTTGATTGGCGTTGGGCTTGCACCAGAGCGGCGCGCGCTAGTTCAACTGCTTCGCGCGCATGGCGCACCTCCTCCGGTGCAATGGCATGCTCTGCCAACAACGGTTCGCGCTTGCCAAGATCGGTATTGGCACGGGCCAATTCTAATCGCCGCGTAACGATCACAGAATCATATTGATCCGCGCTCAGTGTTTGTTGGCGAACTTGCCGCACCGTCTGCGCAAGAAGGCTCGCGCTGCGGCTTAAAGCCGTTTCCGCATCTACAGGATCCAGTTTCACGAGTATCTGACCCGCCCTGACCGCTTGGGTGTCGTCCGCAAACACCGCAACTACGGTCCCGGAAACCTGAGACGAAATTACAACTTTATTTCCGTTTACATACGCGTCATCAGTTTGCTCACGGATTGATAATATGAAGAACCAGTATAAAAAATACAAAAACCCGAGCAAAATAAAAATAGTCAGAATAATAATCATGACACGCCGGCGTTTACCGTTCTGGGGTGCTATAGCCGCAATGGCGCTATTCTCATTCATGGTAACCGCCTCCGAGTGCCCGTTGTAAACCGATGTCCGCCAGTAGCGCGGCTGCATCTAGCTGCAGCAGAGCATCACGCTGCACGAGCCAGGCATTGGTTGCAGTTAATTCAGGCCTTAAATCGGTAATGCCCTGTCGTACTCGTGCAGCCGCACTTTTGCTCATTTCCAGCGCAGCATCGGTTGCCTGTTGACGTGCAATCTTTTGTAAAGCGACCTGCTTACGCATTTCAACCTGAATAGCAACATCTTGTACCGCCTTAATCAAAGTATCTTGGTACGATGCGATAGCCGAATTAACCGACCCCTGAGTTGCTCCGTAGCGCGCTCTTAGCCGTCCCGCGTCGAATATCGGCAAATGCACAGCCCCACCAATTAGCGGAACTCCGCTACCCACCTCCAGCAATTTCCCCAACTTCAAACTGGATAATCCGAGCAATCCATTTAAGCTCACGTCTGGAAAGAATTCAGCCCGTGCAGCCATAGCGTTCTTCTCGCTCGCCTCAACTCGCCAGCGACTCGCGGTGATATCCGGACGTCGCGCCATGAGATCGATACGGACGCTTTCTGGTAACTGCGCTACGATGGCCGGTAACGGACCCACTTTAAGTGCTGGCAATTCCGCAATGGGCTGACCGCACAAGGCAGCAAGAGTCACAATACGCAATCGCGCCGAGCTTTCAAGCACAGCGACTTGCTCCTGAAAAGCTGCGACCTCAAGCGCACTTTGCTGGACGCTATCCCCGAAACTTAAATCCGCACGTACCCGCGCCGCTTCAATGCTTGCACCCCGTTCGGCAAGCGCCAATCGCGCGCGCAATATCTCCAAACGCGATTGATCGGCAGTCCAACTAAAGTACGTCTCGGCCACGGAACTAGCCAGTACCAATGCCGCCGCCGCACGATCAGCCTCCGCCGCATGCGCCGCATCCAACGCCGCGCCTATCGAATCGCGTTGCTTCCCCCACCAATCAAACGTGTAACTAGCCTTCAACCCTAAGTCAGCTTGGTTATACCAATTAAAACCCAATAATCTGGGCGGAAATAATCCATTGTCACTTAAGCGTTGCCGATCAAAGGCACCCGTCGCATCTACACGTCCTCCGGACTCGGTTCCTGCAATTCGTACAGCTTGTCGTGCCGCGTCGAATCGCGTTTGAGCAATTCGCAAGCTCGGCGAAAACTGTAGCGCTAAATTGATCAATTGATTGAGAGCCGGATCTTGATAAGTCTGCCACCAATCGGCTACCGGCCAACGACCCGTACCCATTTCCAGTTCCGAAATACGGGCCACAATTGACTGATCAGATAAATCTACGGACTTAACCGGTGCAGGCAATGTCGCGCATCCCACCAAACTGACAATGACCCATACACTGGATATACCTAAAAACTTCATCGGCACTTCGCCTGCGCGACATCTTCCATTCGATGCGCCAAGCGCTTCAGTAAATTAATGAGCATGTGACGCTCGGGCGCTGAGAACTCGGCGCAAATCGCTGTAAGGGGTTCAAACAATGATGGTATTAATTTTTGCACCAAATTTTCTCCGGCGGCGGTGATCGCCAACACCATGCGTCTGCGGTCTTGCTCACTCGCAACTCGGGTAATTAGGCTACGCGCCACCAAGGCATCACAAATTCTCGACATATTGGCGGGACTTTGGGCCGCTCCTGCGCATAATTCAGTGGGGTGGCCGATGCCATCGATTTGCGTAAATAATGTCATCAGAACACGAAACTCCGGCTCAGCAAGTCCAAAGGGTCGAATCTGTTGATGCAATGTGGCCGCGGTCTCACGACCCAGATGCAACATCAGACGGCACAACAAAACACCCTCGACCGGCAATCCAGGAACCCGCGCGCTAAGAGCAGATAGATTGGATTCCAGCATTTCTACTCGACTATGCGGCATACCCATGGAAGGGATTATGTCATGGAATATAGTTCAGGAAATGATTATTTATAAATGAAATACTTTGGGATTTTTTTAAACTAAATTTATTAAAAACAACATGTTATTTATTTAATTTAATCTTATTTATAGTTTTTGAGCTATATTTACAAGAATGATAAAAACTGCATTGCTTTTTATCGATTGTCTTGTATATTCATGGCGTAGGACCTTGATTTAACGAGGCTCAAGTCGCGCATAAAATCTCGAAACTACTTTAAGGTTTCATTCTTTGTAGGTACTCAGAGACCTCCATGATCAGCGCATCAGAGTGTTTTCATTCGGCGACTTTAGAATTGGTGCGATCAACACCGATCAAGCAGCGCCTCATTTGCGCGTACCGAAAACATCTGGCGAACCTGACGGCCGAACAAGTGCCTACCGAAGTGCTTGCGCAATTTGAACAAATTACTCGTAGTTTGCACGGAGTAAAGCCTTTGCCCGGAGAAGATGCGGTTGCTGCGACGGTACGCAAAATGTCGAGCCAACAGGCTGATGACTGTGCTGAGCTTATAGTGCGAGTGTTTGAAAGCTTGTGTCGAGCGCCGCTGCTAGTACGTCAGACGGCGACTGTGGTTCAATTACCGTTGGGCCTACATCGAAACGAGCGTTTGTCGGCCGATTTCGATACCCCGCTCGCTGCCGTTAACTAATCGATCTTAAACTCTACCGTATCCCATCGAGTCGTCTCCTGATGTCGCCCCTGACGCAGCAGAGCATCAATGAGATTACGCTCATTCCAAGCCGTTATCTCATCCGCCAGATCCGCGAAAACCTTAGGCAAAGCCTCGGATGAGGCGAAATTTTCCAGCATCACAATAGGCCGATCTGCCGACTTAGCAAAATTCAGTTGGAACAAGGCGAGTTCGGGCGACGCCTTGTAGACCGCCGGCAGTGCAATCACGACTTCGCAAGGCCCAATTTGTCGGCGCAACTCTTCTCGTTGGCTCTCCTTATCGATAGGTCGTTTTGCGTCAGGAAGGCTGGTGTTGTGATAGTAAAAAGTTCCAGTAGCCTCTAAGTACTCGAATATCCGAATATAGTCATCGTTTTCCGCCCACGCATGGGTCACAAACAGCTTTAGAGGTGCCACCGAAATAGTCATTCAATAAGTATAACGTGACCTTATGCTCATGCGCACACCTCGTCCCGCAGTTACAATCCGGCGGTGAGATTGCTGCTATACAATATTCGCTACGCTACCGGCACTGGTGCGGCTTTCCATTTGCCCCTCCCCGGTGCTGGATACTTAAGATCTAACCCTAATGTTTTATCGCAAATTACTGATTTTATTAAGAATCAAGACCCTGATGTGGTGGGATTAGTAGAAGTCGATACCGGTTCGATTCGCACTGGCATGGTGAACCAGGCCGATTTCATCGCCAAATCATTGGGACATTATTCAACCTTCGAGTGTAAGTATGGAGTTTCTTCGCTAAACCAACTGGTGCCTATTGTTCGCAAGCAAGCCAACGCCTTTCTAGCCGCGCCTAGGGTAAGGGGCGAACGATTCCATTATTTTGACACTGGGATAAAGCGGCTGATTATCGAACTAGAGCTCGACGATGTAGCCATCTTTCTGGTGCACTTATCGTTAAAATATCGCCATCGGCAATACCAACTCCGATCACTGTATGACCTGATTCGTAAGACTTCGAAGCCCGTAATCGTGGCGGGCGACTTCAATACCTATTGGGGCGACCACGAAATCTACTTGTTCATGCAGGCCGCCGGTTTGACCAGCGCCAACACTCATAGCCTACCCTCTTATCCGAGCAACAGTCCCCGGCGGGAACTAGACTTCATACTGCATAGCGCTGAAATTGAAGTAACCGGTTTTGCGATGCCGGATGTGCGATTTTCCGACCACTTACCGCTGATTTGCGACTTCACGGTACACACGAACTCGCGCCAGATTGCATAACCCGAGCATGTGCTAGACTCATGTTTCGATATCATACTAATACAAACCAGAAGCGACCTAAGCTCGATGGCTGACCGACCTCTCGAACCTGCGGTATTAAAGGTCTTTTCACCTTTAGACGGCCTAAAAAGGGAAAACCTGCACGCACTCGCACGAAAAACGAGTTTGCGCGAGCTGGATGCCGGGAGAAACTTATTCAAAGAAGGCGATACCAATAAGCAGACGTTCTTTATTGTGAAGGGCACTGTTGAATTGCGGGTTGGCGAGAAAGTGGTCCGCACTATTAGCGGCGGAACTCCCGAGGCGCACAGTGCCCTAGCTCCTGGCCTGCCTCGCAAAGTCACAGCCCGTGCAGCCAGCGATCTTGAGTACATCGCGATCGATAGCGAAGTGCTCGACGTCCTTATGACTTGGGATCAAACCGGTCAATACGAAGTCGCTGATCTTCGCGGGGGTGCGGCGAACCTAGACGGCGACTGGATGACAACGCTGCTACAAACCAAGGCTTTTCATCTGATTCCACCGGCAAATATTCAAGCCATTTTTATGCGCATGCAGCGCATTAACTTTCGAGCCGGCGATGTCATCATTAAGCAAGGCAGCGAGGGCGATTATTTCTATGTGGTGATATCGGGAAAATGCGTGGTGCATCGTGAAACACCGCTGAACAAAGAAGGCATAAAACTCGCTGAACTGGGACCTGGGGATAGTTTTGGTGAAGAGGCGCTCATTGCCGAGGCAAAACGCAATGCAACGGTCACCATGTTATCGGAAGGTTCCTTAATGCGGCTTGGGAAGAGTGATTTTCAAACCTTGCTCAACGAACCTTTGCTGAAATGGATAACCTACGACAAGGCCAAAGAAATGGTAGCCAACGGTGGCAAATGGCTCGACGTGCGTTTGCCGAGCGAGTTCCAAAATTTTCATATCGATGGCTCGATTAATATGCCCTTGTATTTTATCCGGCTAAAATTCAACTCACTGGATCAAAAAATACCCTATATTGTTTGTTGCGATACGGATCGTCGCAGCTCGGCGGGTGCCTATATTTTGAGCGAGCGCGGCTTTGACGCCTATGTATTAAAAGGAGGCCTTGCGGCTACGGATGCGGCTAAAGCTCGCCGCACTTAACTAGCCTACATCGTATGCGTGGGCTTATCGCCACCGAGCGCACCGGCCAAATAGTTTTCAATTTTTTTCTGAGTATTGCCTCGATCTTGCTCGCTAAACTGAACTCCAATCCCCGCTGTTCTTTTACCCTGAGCACCCTTCGGCGTCATCCAAATAACACGCCCTGCCACCGGTATTTTTTCTTCTTCGCCCATTAAATTGAGCAACATAAATACCTCATCACCCAATTGATACAGGCTGTTGGTCGGAATAAATAATCCGCCATTCTTAACGAATGGCATATAAGCCAGGTACAGCGCGCTCTTATCCTTAATGGTAAGAGTCAGTAGACCAGGCTTATTACTAGGATTTCTCAATGCCTCGAACCTCTCATAAATCTCAACCTGCGAATGCCGCTCGACCACCTAACAAGAGGGTTTCTAATGCCAATTGTTGATTCATACCGGTCGATGCGAAACGACGAAACTCGTGTATTGCATCCTGCAGCTCGAATAGAGATCGTATCTTGGCCTTAAGTAAAGCCGGAGGCAAGCCTACTGGTTCCACATTGCTGCGTATTTGACCTGTGATCCAGTTCTCAAGCCAAGCAATACGTAACCCTACATGAGACTTAAGCCAACGTTCAGCCAGTAAGGTTATATCCACGGCATCAAGCGTCAATTGTGTGACGCATTCCCGCATATCGGTTTCAAGCACGGCTATATCCTTAATATCAAGCTCAAGTGCCAGTAGCGGTGCACCGCCAGTTAGCGCCAAGGCACTCAGCCAATCACGCTTTTGTCCTGTTTTTTCCGCCAACCAATTCCCGGCCAAGTCGAGCGAAGGTATCCTTAGCTTAATCTTCAAGCAGCGGCTAGCAATAGTTGCCGGCAGCCGATGATTCGGCCTTGCAATCATTATGAGTAGCGTACTCTGTGGCGGCTCCTCTAAAGTTTTCAAAAACGCATTGGCGCTGTGAGTATTCAAGGTTTCCGCCTCCTCGATCAATCCCACACGATAACCACCTCGATAACTTTTGAGCGCTAACGCTTCGATGAGGTCGCGCACCTGATCAATTTTTATCTGCTGCGCATCTTCTTCAATACGCACAACATGAAAATCAGGATGCGAATCCGCGCGCAACAAAATGCAAGAGCTACACTTTCCACAAGGTTTCTCGCTAGCCTCACAAAGTGCGAAACCCGATGCCCAATGCGCTAGCGATTCGGCACCAAGACCAGGAGTGCTCAAAAGCAACAGCGAATGCGGCAGGCGCTGTGCAGCTGCCGATTCGCGTAAGCGGCTTTGCGCCGCATTTAACCAAGGCAGCAAGTTAGCCGCTAATACATCCATGAACTTGATTCCAATATCTTTTGTATTTGCGCGCGCACCGAGGACGGGGGCGCATTGGCGTCTACCACCTTTATTCGTTGCGGCTCCGCTGCCGCTCGCGCCAAATATTGAGCACGCACTCGCTCAAAGAACTCGTGCCGCTCGCGTTCAAATCGATCCTTTTGCAGTGTCGCACTGCGAACGCTGGCCCGCTCCAATGCGATCTCTACCGGCGCATCCAATAACAGGGTGAGGTCGGGGCGACGAGTTCCCTGCACCATCCACTCAAGTTTTTCTATAGGTTCCGACGCAATTCCCCTGCCTGCTCCTTGGTAGGCATAAGTCGCGTCAGTGAATCGATCACATAACACCCATCGCCCTACTTTCAAAGCAGGTTCAATCGCGTTAGTGAGATGCACCGATCGCGCCGCGAACATCAGCAATAACTCGGCCATCGGCGGCAGATTTTCCGTATCGGCCACGAGGGCTAGAGAACGCATTTTTTCTGCTAAAGGCGTGCCGCCGGGCTCTCGCGTCACCCAATGATCAATATTCCTAGCTGCCAATAACTGGGCTATAAAGGCTACTTGTGTGGTCTTACCGACACCCTCAATTCCCTCTAAGGTAATAAAACGAGCGACTCTGCTCATTGCGCGGCTTCCGACGCCGGTCTTTGATGGCGCGCCAAGTACTGCGCTACGGCGGTGTTATGCTGCTCCAAAGTTTCGGAGAATACATGGCTACCATCACCTTTAGGTGAAGCAACAAAATAGATAGCCTCGGTCTTTTCTGGATGCGCGGTCGCGCGTAGTACCGCGGCTCCCGCCAGCGCGATCGGGGTTGGCGGTAACCCTATCCGGGTATAACTGTTATAGGGGCCGTCAGTCCGTAAATCCACTGTATGTAAGCTTCCCTCATAGCGATCGCCCAATCCGTAAATGATAGTGGGATCGGCCTGCAAACGCATACCGATCTTAAGTCGATGCAAGTATAAGCCAGCCACTAACCCAATCTCCCGAGGAACTCCAGTCTCCTTTTGAACTATCGAAGCCATGGTTAATAACTCATAGGGGTTGCGCAGCGCAATACTGTTATCTCGAGTCGCCCAGGCGACGTCGAGCTCGCGAGTCAATGCCACATGTGCCTGACGCAATATCTCAAGGTCGGTAGTGCCACTGGGAAACTTATAGGTTTCCGGTAAAAACTGACCCTCCGCATCGCCAGAGCTACCCAAACGTTGCATCAGATCATGGGGCGCTGCGGGCAGCGTGGCAAGAATATTGGGATCGCGCTTCAGCGCGGCCAGTAGTTCCGCCACCCGCCAGCCATCCACAATGGTCAATGAATGCAACAACACCTCACCGCTTACCAATTTATTTAGCAATTCGCGTGGTGTAATGCCTGGGTCAAAAGCATATTCTCCCGCCTTGATGGACGAAGCCAGACCTTTATATCGCGCATACCAAGCCCAGATCCGCGGTTGCTTGATAACACCCTGGGCAGCTAGGTCGGCGGCCACATGCGCGATTCTTGCTCCAGGAGCCACTCGAAAGTGCAATACCATGGCACTCCCGATGGGTTCGTTCAGTCCGTGCCAAGCCTTCAATACAAGCGTTCCGGTCAACCCTATCAGCAGCACCGCCACCAGCACGATGATCCCGGTTAAATGCTTCACAGTGCTCATAACAAGTCCAATCGTCGCTGTAAATGAACGGCCGTGCT
>JAYVYN010000050.1:0-4728 GCA_043784265.1 Gammaproteobacteria bacterium
CTAAGCTCGATTGCAGCGGCTAACAGGTTACTTGTAGCTTCTACAATCTGGCCACGGAGGAATTAGGAAATGAACCCAATCGCAATCTGCTATGGAAGTAACTCGTGATCGACAGCTTCTTCTCGCGCTCATCGCGCAGCTCATGGTTGGTGTCGAAATCCATCAGCGTAGTGCTCCTATTGGGGCTACTCACACTTAGTGGCTGTAGTGGCAATGAAAGTGCCGCAATCTCGAACCTCGCTGCGGGTACCTCCACGCAGCTGCGGCTCGCGCTCGGTGTAGCGCAAGTAAGCGAATGTTAGAGTGAAAGCGCCTGGTCGATCAGATGTCGCGACACTTCCGCCCGATGTCCAGCGCCGTAGTGGGCAAGCACCAAGTGCAAATTGGCGATGACGGCCGCATCTCGTGCGCCTCGCGAGCGCTCGGGAAGCCGTGCTTCGAGCCACTGCTGAAGCATGTCAATCTCGATTTTCTCCGACTCGAGTTCCGCGCTTTTGATCTGGGTGCATAACAACTCAGCCGTTTGGCCGTCCGGCCATCCGCTGAGCGCTGCGTGCCCCTTAAGGAGCCGGCGTAATTCGCGTAACGTTTTCACGACTTGCAGGCGCCACTCGACGATGGTGCGATCCACTGCGTCGATATCATCGCTGGATACTACGACGCCAGGCTGATGATAAATCGAGACTGAGAACCTCCAAAGTGACATGTTCGAGCGGGTAATTCGGCATGAGGCGTTAGGTTGGGGACCGCCTCGCCGCTCGCAGGCGTTCACTGCGGATGCTCGGTGCTGTAACGGGGGTAGCGCTCAGTCGGCGCCCATCTGTCGCATGCGGGGATTCAGCAGCGCGCTAAGCAGGTCCGCCTCGAGCGAGGCTATGGCGTAAATTACGCTGCCGATTCCGCGGTAATGGAACAGCGTTTCGATCACCCCTAAGCCACCGGCCAAAATAGCCGATCAGGCTCGCAATCACCGTGATCGTTGGCAGCAATGCGTTCCGCAGGACGGGCCGCCTGAGGACAATTCTCCAGGTTAGGCCTTTCATCACGGCGGTGCGCGTGTAATCGGCGTCAAGCGCTTCGGTCCTGCCGGCCCGGGCAACCCGCGCGATATAGCCGAAGAAGATCAGAATCAAGACGATGGAGGAAATAAACTCCGGGACAATGGCATCACCAAAGACTTTGATCGGATACAGCTCCACCAAATCCTGCATCCCGTCAACGCTTCCCCTGGCAACCAGACGGTCAACGAGTATTTCCGCCTCGCGCACGAACGGGTGTGTACCGGCGGATCAACTTCGAGAATGATGCTGGGCTTGAGCCACACCACGGAACCTGCGTTACGAAGCTGCTCATGAAACGGATACGGATCAAGCAGGAATTCGAGCGCATAGGGATCGAGGTCAGAGGTCGGATGCAGGTTGGCAATGGTGATTGTCGTAGGCACTGCGTAATCGCCTCGAAATTCAATATCGGGTAAGCGCGATTGCGGGCGACAGCCATTATTCAACGGACCATCTCACAATCGCCGTTCGCAAGTTAGACCAAGCAGTTTGCGAGTTCGAACTCTAATGAAGTGAATTTGCCGATAGGGAAAATCAAACCAGCCTTGCAAACGCGTGGTAGTCACCCGCGATCAAGTGCGGTTCGCCAAGCTGGGCGTCGGCTTGCTGTCCGACGGCTTCGGACGGGATGAACTCAAGCGCAATGGCGCACTCCGCGTGTATGAGGGTCCGGCCGACCTAGAAGCTTAGCTATCTTTCTGAAGCCGCCGTCCGGGTCGATCAGCGGGCACCGGCCTCAGTCCGTACTCAAAACTTATATCCTAGTCGCACCCCAATCGTACGCGGCCGGCCGATGAAGTAATGCGCCGCACGCGGTGCGGTCGGCCCAGAGCCGGATTCTCCGGGATCCACGCCACCGGTAATCGCGAGCTCGTTAAACAGGTTCTGGCCGTAGAGACCAACGTTGAGCCCATGCGCGTTCAGCAGATCGACGGACGCGTCCCAAATTGAAAAACCTTGAATCAAGAACGGTGGCGCGGATCCCGGAATCGTGTTCAGGAGTCGCGAGTAAGTCGAGCTTCGATAATTGCCGTCGAGGTGCCATCGGACCTTCCATCCGTCCATGAATTGCGGCGCGGCATGGTCATAGTTGAGTGCCAACGTAGCGCTATTTTCTGGCGAGTTCGGCAGTGGATCGCCACTCTTGGCCGAGACGATGGCAGCGATATTATCGGTACCATCGTCCAACCGATCGAGAATGGAGAAATCCTGCGCCACCTGCGCCCGCGTATAGGTATAACCGAGCGAGTAGCTGAAATGAGTGCCAAGTTGTCCGTCGAACGACAGCTCCACACCCTTGGAGTGCGCCTTGGCGCCGTTGGCAGCGAGCGGATAGCCGCCGTAGTACGACGCAGTATCGAGCTGAAACTTGTTCCAGTCGATAAAGAACACGTCGGCTGTGTAGTTGATGCTGCCAAATAGCTTGCCCTTGGCGCCGATTTCGTAATTCTTGGTCTTGTCTGGCTTATAGATGAGCAGGTCGGCGCTAACTTCAAAGGGCCCCGCCAGCGGAATGGCATTGGCACCGCCGCGACGGAACCCTTCCGCGTAATTGACGTAAACGTTCAGCTCATTGCTGAACTTATAAGAGCTGTTGAGTTTGAAGATGTGGCTATTTGTTGAATAGCCGCCGGAGACGTCGGTGACACCGAGGATACCGGTACCACAATACGAACCGCAGTAGGGCAAAGCGCTGTACGAATTGCTTGAAAAATCTTGCTTGAAAAAACGCGCGCCGGCGGTGATTTGCCATTGCTCGGTGGCATGCCAGGTGAACTCGCCGAACAGTGCCCGGTCCAGGAAATCGGTAGAGTTCGCGACGATGTAATTGACATCCCCCGTCGCCGCGTCGGCGCCCGGTACTCCGGCGAGATTGCTAAAAAAAGTCTGCCCCGGAAGCCACTGCTCTTGTCCATTGATGCCCTGTAAGTGCTGGAAGAAGACGCCAACGACGTAATCGAAATGCGGCCCGGGGACTGATACCAAGCGCAATTCTTCGACGACCCCCTTCTGTTCGTCGAAATCTGTCTCGTAATCAACCACTCTCGGCATGAAGCCATAGATGCTAGGTGTTTTCGAGATGAAGGGACTGCCGTCGGCTATGTCATTGCCCTGATCGCGGTAGTACGACGTCGACGAGTTCAAGGTTGCAAAGCCGACGTTCAAGCTCAAATCCACACTGCCGAGATCGGCTTGCCGGTGACTGGTCGGCAGGACTATATCGTTGGCATCGTAAGTTCCGTTAGCTGGGAATACCACACCACCGGTCGGAAACGACACGGGGTAGGAGGGGCTGTTAAACGGATTGCCGGAAGGCGGATAGTCCACGCTGCCGCCCCTAAAATAAGGCGATACAGACTGCTGGCCCTTGGTTCGGTCGTCCTGATGATAATAAGTTACCAATGCGGAGAAATCTTGGTTTGGCTTGACCAGAAACGACACTCGCGCCTGCCACACATCGGCGGTATTGGCATCCTTGACGGGCGAGAATACCTCAGGCCCGAACAGTGGATTATTCGCGTTACCCGACACCGGAATTCCCACCGGACTGTTTACGGCGGTACCGGCGGGTCCTAATTTGACGATATAATTTTCATTGATGAAGCCGGCGTAGTGCTCCCGGCCTGCCGATATTCGCAACGCCGAGCTATCGTTGAACGGCATGTTGATCATGCCATCGTAGCTGTAGTTAAATTGATTGCTCTCGGCTACATCGGCACCGTCCACATCGACACTCGCCGCAAAGCCGCCGGGATCGGGCTTCCTGGGGATCAAACGCACAGTGCCGGCGAGCGAGCCCGACCCATACAGAGTTCCCTGCGGCCCGCGCAGTACCTCGACGCGATCAAGATCATCGATATGTAAGGACAAGAACAGCGGTGTTTCGCCGATGTAGGTGGACACCGGCGGTACCGTCCCCGCGGAGCCCGATATGGGCGACTCGCTGGTCGAATTTGCGTTGATGCCGCGTAGCACGAAGTTGCTGCGGCTAGTGGGTCCTTGATCGACGAAGGACAGGCCGGCAACGAGCTTGGTCAGGTCCGACAGACTTTGAACGTGGCCCTGTTCCAAGGCCGTGCCTGAAACGGCCGATATGCTGTAGGGAACGTCGAGAATGCTCTGTTCACGTCGATTCGCGGTCACGACGACTTCCTCGAGGGAGTTACCGTCGCCGCCTGACTCACCGAAGCTCAATGGCGCAAGAAGGGCGCTGCCGGCGCCTGCGAACAACGCGACGCGAATCGCATCGCGCAGCAAGGTCCACGATCGTGCGGGAATGCTGTGCCGCGAATCCTTCATGTTGAATTCTCCCTTGGTTTTCTGAGAGTCAGTATCGGACCGCAGCATCGCCGACGCATCAAGCGATCTACACGTAAACGACGAGTGAAATCGACGCATGCGTGCCAGCTGCGCGGCGATTCCGCAGGAACTCGCTTCGCGCAGCTGGCCGCGTCGCCGGCTAGGGCGTGGCTATTTCACTCTCACGGCGCCGGGATTCATGGCCTGCGCCGAGGTGAGAATCGGATTGCGCGGCAGAAGCGCGACCTCGATGGTCTTGCCTTCTTTAACGACCATCGACAGCTTTTGTAGGTTTTGAATATCCGCCAGGGGATCGGCGTCGACGACGATTAAATCGGCGAACTTCCCCGGCTCCAGCGTACCAAGG
>JAYVYN010000051.1:0-4618 GCA_043784265.1 Gammaproteobacteria bacterium
ATTTGCCGCATTTGCCTTGAATCCGACAATCAGCCGATGAGCTTCGGGTCCGATGGATACCGCGTGCGCACGAACTGGATTGAACTCCGCAGATGCACCTTGCGCAGTTCCCAGGGATAAGGACAGCGCGCTTATCGTACTGATCGCGGTTAGCCATTTTAAAGTTCGAAGCATGCAAACTCCCGGGTTAATCAAAAACATAGGCCATCATAGTCTACATCCCCTGGTCGAGGACCGAGTAGTCGGTGGCCAGCGACATAACGGTTGTCTAAGCGTAAACACACCCTGAACTGACCGCTAACAGGTAGACTTGTGATCCAGTAAATTGCAATTTGGTGACACAGTTCCATGACATACGACAATCGTCAATTCTACATCGACGGCCACTGGGTGGACCCTGCGATCGCACACAACTTTAATGTCATCAACCCGGCCACTGAAACCGTGGCAGGGGTTATTTCCATGGGCAGTGCGGCCGACGTCGATCTCGCGGTTGCCGCCGCGCGGCGCGCCTTTGACAGCTATTCGCGGACCACGCCTGCGGAACGATTGGCTTTAATGGAACGCATTTTGGTTGCCTACAACGCTCACTATGATGAAATTGCGCAGGCAATCTCAACCGAAATGGGCGCGCCCATTACGCTTGCCAAAGGTTCGCAGACGCGCATCGGAGTCGGCCACATTAGCGCGATGATCGATGTGTTAAAAACTTACCGGTTTGAAGAAATTCACGGCAACACTCGCTTAATACTGGAGCCTGTTGGCGTATGCGCCTTGATCACCCCGTGGAATTGGCCCATGAACCAGGTAGCAGCGAAAGTAGTTCCCGCGCTGGCGGCCGGTTGCACCATGGTACTCAAGCCCTCGGAATACTCACCCTTTAGCGCCATTATTTGGGCCAAAGTAATGCACGAAGCGGGCGTACCGCCCGGCGTATTTAATCTTATCAATGGTGATGGCCTAAACGTAGGCGCGCCGCTTTCGTCACACCCTCAAGTCGACATGGTGTCCTTTACCGGTTCAACCAGAGCCGGCACACAGGTGGCCATCAACGCTGCGCCGTCGGTCAAACGCGTGCATCAGGAATTAGGCGGAAAATCGCCCAACATATTATTGGATGATGCCGATTTTGAGCGGGCCGTTAAGCAAAGCGTACAACATGTATTTCAAAACTCAGGTCAGTCCTGTAATGCACCAACTCGGATGTTAGTACCTGCCAGCAAACTTGCAGAAGTGGAAGTCATCGCCCAACGCGCCGCCGCCGCCGCCATTGTCGGTGATCCTACTGCTGCCAATACTACTGTCGGCCCCTTAGTGTCCAAGGTGCAATTCGATCGAGTCGAAGGCTTTATCGCGAAGGGCATCTCTGAGGGCGCTAAATTAGTAGCCGGTGGTAGCGGAAAACCCGCGGGACTCGCTCAAGGCTATTACGTTAGACCTACGATATTTTCCGAAGTGAACAATACGATGACAATAGCTCGCGAGGAAATATTTGGACCGGTGCTCTGTATTCTGCCCTATAAGACCGAGGAAGAAGCGATCGCCATTGCCAATGACACTCCCTATGGATTAGCCGCGTATATTTGGTCCAACGACAATGCACGTGCCAGGCGGGTAGGTCAGCGCGTGCGTGCGGGGCAAGTATCGATTAATGGCGCGTACGGGGATATGAAAACCCCCTTTGGAGGTTTTAAGATGTCTGGCAATGGTCGTGAGTACGGCGAACACGGCCTTAGAGATTTCTTAGAGGTCAAGGCCATGATGGGCGTCGACGCCGCTTAAGGTTAGTACGATCTTGGATAGCCCAGTCTTACGTCTTGAGGGCGTAGTTAAGCGTTTTAATGTCCACCGCCCTGCCCTTTTCGAGGGGCTCAACCTTGAGCTTTGGCCGGGCGAATACCTAGCCATCATGGGCGAGTCGGGGGTGGGTAAGTCAACGCTGCTTAATTTATTGGCCGGCCTCGACCATGCGGATTCGGGGCGAATCTTGATGGGCGGTATCGATATATCGAATCTGGATGATGACGCGTTGACTTTGATGCGACGCCACTCGGTGGGATTCGTTTTCCAAGCCTTTCATGTGCTGCCCTACCTCAGTGTTGCCCAAAATGTCGCTCTGCCGCTCGACCTGTTGGGAGTTACTGAACCTGAGCGCAGTACGCGCACGACGCAAATATTGGACGCAGTCGGCCTCGGTGCCATGGCGAGTCGCTACGCTCGAGAACTCTCGGGCGGCGAGGTCCAGCGCATCGCTATCGCGCGCGCATTGGTGCACAGGCCGCGCCTAGTGCTCGCCGATGAGCCGACCGGAAATCTTGACTCGCGCAATGCCGCGCAAATCTTGGAACTATTGCGCACCCAGATCAAAACCAACGCCGGCGCCGGTATACTGATAACGCACTCGCGCATTGCTGCGGAATCGGCAGATCGAATATTGGTGCTAACCTCCGACGGGCTGGTACCGTTGGGGGCCAGTGCGTGAGTAGGTTCGCCCAGTCGCGTATCGCGTGGCGAGTGTGGTGGCTGTTGCTGCTGGCTCAACTACGTGAGCAACCGCTACGCATGCTACTAACGATAATCGCGATTGCACTTGGCGTTGCACTCGGCACCGCGGTTTACTTAGTCAACAACGCTGCACTCGACGAATTTGGCTTAGCCACCAAACGTCTGGTCGGCGCCGCCGATTTGATGGTGCGGGGACCTCGCGAAGCATTTCCGGAATCGGTATTCGTCAAATTAGCCCACGACCCGGCTGTGAGCCTTGCCAGTCCAATACTTGAGCTCGAAGTAGCACTCCCCGGAGTACGCGATGCGTTTAAAGTTTTGGGCGTGGATGTTTTTCGTGCGAGTGCCATGCAACCACAGCTCATGGGCGATATTGGCCCTCATATTCTTCAGCTCTTTGTAACCGATAGTATTATTTTAAGCAACCAAGCGGCTGCGCAGTTACATCTGCGGCGTGGCGATGAAATGCAGGTCATCGTCGGTAGCAAAGCCAAGAAGCTACATGTTCTCGACATATTGTCGCCCGACACCTATTCGCAGCCGTTGGGGATCATGGATATCGCGAGCGCGCAGTGGATTTTTGAATCAATCGGCAACCTAAATCGCGTCGATTTGCGAGTCAAGAATGGCGTCGACGTAGAATCTTTTAAGAAAATTCTGGCGGCTCAACTACCAACAGGTGTCCTCGTTATAACACCCCAGGTCGAACGTGATCGAGCAGTAAATGTGACCCGTGCTTATCGCGTGAACTTAAACATGCTCGCAATGATTGCCCTGTTGACGGGAGCCTTCTTGGTGTTTTCTACGCAGTCTTTATCAGTGCTGCGTCGCCGCCACTCACTGGCGCTGTTGCGAGCCCTCGGCGTCACGCGTCTGGCGCTACAGGGCGCCCTCCTCGGCGAAGGGGTGGCACTGGGCGTGGCGGGTTCACTTCTTGGCGTGCTGCTGGGCACGTTTCTGGCGGCTATCATATTGCGATTGTTGGTCGGCGACCTTGGCAACAATCAATTGCAAGTCATAGGGGCCTCATTACGTGCGGCGCCGATAGCCATAGTAGTTTTTCTTATTATAGGTACCGTCGTTACGAGTGCGGGTGCCTGGTTGCCAGCGCGCAGCGCAGCGCGTCAGTCGTCCAGCGCCCTCAAAGGCACTGTTCAATCAAGCGATTTGGTTGGCATTAGTCGATATCTCAGTATCCTATTATTGGGGTTAGGTGTCGTGCTTACCAGGTTACCTGCGGTGGGTGGAATACCGCTATTTGGCTATTTGGCCGTCGCTGCGCTGTTATTTGGCTCAATATTACTGGTACCGATACTGTGGATAAAAGTACTGAAAAAAATGCCTCGTACCCATCGTGTAGTCCTAGATACCGCGGTAGCGCAAATGCGAGATAATGTAAAGCTTTCCACTTTAAGTCTGTCGTCTATCATCGTAAGCTTCAGTTTAATGGTTGCCATGGCCATCATGGTCTATTCTTTTCGCGTCTCGTTTGATCATTGGCTGAGTAAACTTTTACCAGCCGATATTCAAATGCGTGAACCGCTCGGCAACGACACTGCGTTCTGGTCGGAGCAAGATCAAACGCGGCTTGCCGCAGTCGCGGGTATTTCCCGCATCGAGTTTCGCCGCACCCGTTTAATTGCCCTGGATGCCGTGCACGCGGCTGTAACGCTGATAGCACGGGATTTTAACGTGGCTAACATTGCTGACGTTTTACCATTGGTCCAACCCTCCCTGCCGCTAGCGAGTAACTTGCCGCCCATTTGGATCTCCGAAGCCTTGCACGACATCTATGGCTACAAGGTAGGCAGCGAGGTTGCTGTGCCACTCGCCGGACACCTGCATCGTTGCTTCATTGCTGGCATATGGCGCGACTACGCACGCCCTGCTGGGGCCATTGTCATTTCCCGTCAAGCTTACCTTACAGCGACAGGTGATCATGGCGCTAACGAAGGCTCGATATGGCTCAGCAAGGGTCAACCCGCTGCCCGTGTCACGGCGATGGTGCGCACTCAGTTCGCGCGCCAGGATTCCATCGAAATAATGACCAGCGGCGCAGTAAAAGAACGCTCAATGAAACTCTTCGATCACGCGTTCGTGATTACTTACGCGC
>JAYVYN010000052.1:0-17979 GCA_043784265.1 Gammaproteobacteria bacterium
CAATTTGGCTTTAGCGAGGCTCTGTTTCCGGGCGAGGAGCTTGAAGACGATTGAGCCTCCGCTGATTCGGCATGTGCGCGCCCACAGTTTCGGAAAACGGGCGGCCTTGCAGTATATGACAAATAGCCTTTAATTTTTGCCTATTCAGTGCAAACTAGGTGGATCCTCGCGTGAGGCATTGCCAACAGCGCAGACGCACAGAGCACTTGCTCACTCGCGTCCCTCAAGGGCACCTATGCGTGGAGTGACTCGACCATAAACTCGTCGAGTCCGGTATCCAGCAGCGGCATGGAGTCCTATGATGGGGCTGGCCACATGAAATACTTTGAGTACGCGAGCAATGGCACCGCAAAATATACTGCCTCGGGCACCTCCTTATTGATCGCTAGACGTATGACTAATACACAGCATTACGCATTAAAGCCGCATCCGGGAACGACACCTCTCACGCCATTTCAGTTGGACGTGACTGTGACAGTATTGGAGCAGAATTTACGACTGCTTTACGAGCTCCATGGTGATATGAGCGCCATTCGCATTCCTGCCCAGGCAACACCTCAACGTCTCGATGACCTGTGGAAACATACCTGTTTTGAATTATTTATAGCGGATGATCATTCCTCTGCCTATGAAGAGTTTAATTTCTCACCGTCGGGATCGTGGGCGGCGTACCAATTTCTCGACTACCGACAAGGCGCACAAAACATGCAGACCACCGCGCCTGCATTCACCCGGTGGTCCCGAGCGCAATCTGCCACATTGGAAGTCCACTGGCCTCGGCCAATCGGCGGACTACTTGCTTCCCGCGACACCCACCCTATCGGACTGTCAGCCGTGATAGAAGATAGCCAAGGTGAACTGACTTATTGGAGCCTCGCGCATCCAACTGAAAAACCAGATTTTCACAATCGAGCGGGATTTATTGGCCGCGTCGGATACTAGATTTAAGCGGCTTACTTTGATACCAGAACGGTAAGAATTCTGCGTGAGTTCGAGCTTCCCGGATATGACGCAATAATGCGAAAAAATGCTAATAAGCTGATCATCGAGGCAGTAGCACCAGGCGTCACAGAGAGTTCCTTGACATGTGATCCACATGCAACTATCGTCTGCGCATGTCAAAAATGATTCAATTGCGTCATGTCCCCGACGCCTTGCATCGAAGGCTAAAAGCACGAGCCGCGATGTCAGGGCTGCCACTATCCGAATATTTAGTTCAAGAGGTCCGCAAAATTGGGGAGCACCTTAGCGCCGGAGAAATACGTGAACGCTTGCGCCAGCGTGACCCATATCGCGGCAAGATCTCTCCTACCAACGTCATACGCGCGGAGCGCGATATCCGTTGATCGTAATCGATGCATCCGTACTCGTAGAATTGCTTCTGCAAACTAAACTTGCAGACCCGATAATGGACCGCGCCCTTCGACCCTCTGAAAGCCTCCACGCCCCGCATCTATTGGATGTTGAAGTGACGCACGCATTACGTCGTCTCGTACAACTTGAGGAAATTACGGCCTTACGGGCAGAACAGGGACTAGAGGATTTTTCACAAATATTAATAGAGCGGCACGGTCATCAACCGCTAACTGCGCGAATTTGGCAATTGCGTGAATCAATTACTGCGTATGACGGCGCGTATGTGGCACTAGCAGAGGCGCTTGATGCGCCGTTGCTGACATGCGATGCAAAGCTGTCACGCGCTCACGGACACCAGGCGAAAATCGAACTTATCGCCGACCAGTAGTGCAGCCAGCGGCCTTGACGAAATGTGGACCGCTTCCTCAATAAGTGTTCGCGCCACGCTGGCAAGAAGCACGCCATCCGGTCCACTCATAGTGCTATGAAAATGAAAATCTTAAAACTTGGAAAAACTGGTCCCCACGTATCAAGCTTTGGCCTAGGCTGCATGGGGATGTCCGGCATGTACGGCCCATCGGATCGCAAAGAAAGCCTAGCGACTATTCATGCAGCAGTCGAAGCTGGCATCACACTATTGGATACCGGCGATTTTTACGGCATGGGCCACAATGAGCTGCTGATCGCCGAGGCCCTAAAGACCATCCCCCGCGATCGCATCCTATTGAGCGTGAAATTCGGTGCGTTACGGGATCCGAACGGCGGTTGGTCAGGCGTGGATACCAGACCAAAGGCGATGAAGAATTTCCTTGCTTATTCTTTACAGCGACTAGGCGTTGACTACATCGACATCTATCGCCCTGCGCGACTCGATCCGTCGCTGCCCATCGAAGACACCATCGGCGGCATTGCCGAGATGGTGAAAGCGGGTCTCGTGCGGCATATCGGACTGTCGGAAATCGGTGCCGAGACCCTACGTCGCGCGGCCGCCGTACACCCCATTGCGGATTTGCAAATTGAATACTCACTTATCAGCCGCGGCATCGAATCGACGATTCTTCCAACCGCTCGCGGACTCGGAATTGGCATTACCGCCTACGGCGTTTTAAGTCGTGGCTTAATCAGCGGCAACTGGCAATCTGATAAAATCGCAAGCGATGATTACCGCGCGCATAGCCCCCGTTTTCAGAAGGGCAATGTGGAGACTAATCTCGCCCTGGTTGAAAGCTTACGAAAAATTGCCGCAGCGAAAGGCATTACCGTAGCCCAGTGCGCCATCGCCTGGGTCGCATCGCGAGGCGACGATATTATCTCGTTGATTGGCTCACGCACGCGAGCGCAGCTCACCGAAGCACTCGATGCAGCCAACGCGCCGCTATCCCCGGCAGAATTCGCAGCAATCGAAGCGGCCATACCCCACCATGCAGTCTCCGGTACACGCTACCCAGCAGTCGCGATGACGAGTCTCGACAGCGAAAAATAATCTTAAAAGTTTGAGACAAAATTAAAGCGAAACGACCGCGATTCAATGGGGTGAAAATGTATGTCGTTGACGCCCGCCGCGGGTTCGCCCGGAAAGCGTGACGTGTAGTAATAATCAATCGCAGACGCCTGACGATTTGCGAGATTGAATCCTTCGAGCTCAACGCGATTGCGCGGATTAATCTTGTATCCTAAATGCGCGTTGATGGTCGCGGTGCTCTTAGAGCGCACGCTATTGTCCTCAATGAGCGGTCGCGGGCCGAAATAGCGATAGCCTATCTCCCCGTAATACGGGCCTACACTGTCGATCGCCAACGCGAGCGAGGCCACGCCCTCTACCGCACCAGGGATGCGCTCGCCCACGGGGTCGTAGTCGCGAAACCGAGCACGGGCGTACGCAAGATCAGCATCAATAGTGAGCCAGTCGTTGAATTTGTAGTAATTAGCGAACTCAAATCCTGTACGGCGACTCGGTCTTCCGGCTGAGGTGGTGCCGGCATCACCCTGAAAGATGAGTTCTGAATCGAAGTCCAACACGTAGAGGGTTAACGAGCTTTGTAAGTCTGGAATGATAACCGTTCGGGCGCCCACTTCCGCACCGTTTGACCGAACCAGCGGCGTGACCCGAACGGCTGGTGCGCCGCTTTTCGGATCGACGGAAATTGTCGTTCCGCGCGCATCGTTGCTGTGAAATCCCTGTCCAAGATTCAAATAGTATTCGGTCTTCGCCCAGGGTCCAAATACCAAGTTGAGCTTAGGGCTCGATCGCTGCTCGGAGGTAATGCCGGAGTTTAGGCCGAGGTTACTGGCTACATTGAATCGATAGTAGTCCTCTCGAATCCCGACCACGGTACGAAATTTTTCAAGCCAATGGGTCGTATTCTCTACATAAACGCCAGCGCTGGTTTCAATGATATGGTCCTCCCGTGTGGTCGAGAGCCTTTGGCGAGCCTCAGTACTGTAGAGCCCATTATGAATATTGTCGTTTTGAACCTGTAGACCGAGCGTAGTGTCCGATGCGCGACCGGCAAAAGACAGCTCTCGCGTGTAACTGGCATTCACTGCGCTGGTCACTCGCCGATCGGGCTGATTGAATTGATCTCCGTTGACTGGATTATCTAAGAAATATGTGAAATCGGAAAACAAGTTGAGCTGGTAATCGATAACGTAGGCATTCACCTTAGCCAGGCTTCCTTCGGTGGCTCGGTGCCAGGCGCCGGAAAGACTATAGCGGTGCGAATCGCCGCCGTCAGTGGGGTCGATGGCGGCAAAGCGGCCGGAGATAAACCCGGAGTCGATTGCGCGCTGCGCAATTTGATCGGTCGAATTCCATTTGGCTTTATAGCCCATGGCGGTGACATTGAAGCCGTCGGCAACATCACCCTCGGAAAAACGCAATATCCCATTGATTTTCCGATAGTCATCGGGATGCACAAAGGGACCATCGTTGTGTTCAAGTTCGAGCGCGTATACAAAGTGGCCGCCTTCTACCCTGGGCGAATCTGCGAGCAGCACGCGTTTGAATCCATTTTGGCCTATGCCGATGCTAGCGATACCTTGGGCGAGCGAATTGGCATAGGCCACGCTGACGGCGCCCGCCGATGCAAAATCACCCTCGGACGCATAATAAGGGCCCTTTTTGTATTCCAGTCCGGTCGCTAACTCTGGAATAAGGAAATTTAAGTCTGTCCACCCCTGTCCGTGCGAATGACTCCGTTCGTTCACTAACATGCCGTCGACCGTGGTGCGCAAATCGGTGCCATGATCGAGGTTAAAACCGCGCAAGTAATACTGGTTAGCTTTACCCTCGCCGCTATGCTGACTTACGATCAGGCCGGGAGTCGTTTCGAGAAGCTCTCCCGGACGATAGACTGTCCGAGCGGCCAGTTGCTCTTCGGTCACCGTGCCGACGTTAGCGGAGTCCGCCATTCCTACCTCGGAGATTTGTTGAGCAGTCACGACTATTTCCTCGAGCACCTGCTTGCCACCCGCCCACGCACCGGAACAGAAAATAACAACGCCCACGCCCCCCAGCAGAATTTGGCATAGCGTAACTGACGGGACTCGAAAAGTTCTGCGGCACTGCATAGTTATCTCCATCGACCGGAACTGCGGCTCTATCTCAGTTCGTTAATAAGCGTTTTATACAAATCTGCTTACACTACGGACTATGTAGCAGATTGGATGCAGCTTTCCGTATGAACATTTTAAATATGTCTTACAAAGCGGAAAGTCGCCTATCGGAGGGCAAATGGGGAGATTTCCGATGGCGTTAAATTTGCGACGCGAAAGCTACAGACTTGCACTGAGGTGCCGGTGAGTCGCTCCGCCATGATGATGAGGCTTGCCCAACTCCACACTGATTAAGTTCAGCTGGCCATGCCGGACGTCACGCTCCGCCATAATTTCTTCGGCAAACTCGCGCACATGGCTCGCCGGCCCTTTTAGTATAACGGTCTCGATACATTGGTCGTGATCAAGGTGGGCATGCATTGTCGCGAGGGTCATATCGTGGTGTGCGTGTTGAATGCTCGCTAAACGCTCAGATAATTCGCGTTCATGATGATTGTAAACGTAAGACAACGTTGCTACACAGGGACCTTCGTCGTCGCGTTGCTCGCGGCTATGCTGCAGGTGGGTGCGTAGGACATCGCGCACCGCCTCGCTGCGGGTTACGTAGCCTCGCTCTTTAATAAGTGCATCGAAGGCGGTCGCCAGACTTTCGTCCAGCGAAATCGTAAATCGGTCCATAACTTCTCCGAGGTGCGGAACGCAGATTTAGTGTACTGAAAAAAAAGCCTGTTTTATGGAATGCAATGCTGCGCGTAGGAGCCCTCCCACTTCGTAAACTTTCATCCGCCTATCGGATCCCCAACGCCAAGTCGCTAACTTAAAAAGCCTATTCAAACTTCTTTATCAAAGTGACAACTAACCATGAACACTCTTCTACGCAAGCTAGTCGACAATATTACCGGCGAGCATTCCGAAACAATGGGAAATGCTACGTCCGATATGCAAAAAGTACTTGATGAATTGCAGTTAATGGGCGGCAAACCCATCGAAACGCTTGACGTTAGGTCAGCGCGCGCTCAGCCGACTCCAACCGATGCAGTCATGGCTGTGCTACGTAAAGAAGGTAAAGACGCCCAACCTAACGCCCTCGTGCCTGACGTTACCAGCGTGGATGGTCAGATTCAAGGCGCCGTCGGTGAATTGCCCGCTCGCATCTATACGCCGAAAGGCAACGGTCCTTTCCCCGTAATTGTGTATTTCCATGGCGGTGGATGGGTAATTGCGGACAAGAACGTCTATGACGGTGGTGCGCGTGGACTTTGCAGTACAGCGGAAGCAATCGTTATCTCAGTAGACTACCGTCGTTCGCCCGAAGTCAAATTTCCGGCTGCATGGGACGACGCCTTTGCGGCATATCAATGGGTGGCTGCTAATGCGATGACTCTAAACGGCGATCCTGCTCGTATGGCAATCGCCGGTGAGAGCGCCGGGGGAAACCTCGCTATCGCAACCGCAATTGCCGCTCGCGATGGCAACGTCCAAAAACCACTGGCCATCCTCGCGGTCTATCCTGTGGGCCAGACGGGTAATATGGAAACAGAATCTTATAAAGACAGCGGCAACGCCAAACCTCTCAACAAGGCAATGATCGCTTGGTTCGTCGACAAACTATTGGGAAAGCCGTCCGATAAAAACGACCCGCGGCTCGATTTGGTGAATGCCAATCTCGCGGGGTTGCCGCCCGTAATCATTATTAATGCCGAAATTGATCCGCTTCGATCTGACGGCGAAATGCTAGAGACTGCGCTCAAGGAAGCTGGTGTTAAAGTGACCCGCAAACTGTACAGCGGTGTCACCCATGAATTCTTTGGTATGGCGGCAGTGGTTGGCAAAGCGAAAGATGCTCAGGAATATGCCGGTAAGGAACTTAAGAAAGTCCTGAAGCATTAAATTTTTTTCGACCACTAAATAAGATTGCCAGACTTAATGGGCTTGTTCGGGGTTCATCCGCGGGCCGCCCATTAGTATGTCAGTCATCCGTCGCAGCGTAAAATGCGTCGCCGGCGCATTGACTATTCTGGTTGTCACGATTGCTGTATTTGCCGCAGCTGTGCACGCGGGCTATTTTCGTGAGCTATTCGTGCGTTTTATCGCCGCCGGCATGGGACGTCAAATAAAAGTCGAAGGCTCCTTATCCGCGCACATTTTCTCGTTCAACCCTCAGCTAATAGCCGAACGCATATCGATTAGTAACCCTGCCTGGATGCCAGCGGGACTTACGGCGGAGGTCGAGAAAGCCTCAATCGTATTTGACAAGCCGTGGTTTGGTCAGTGGTTCCGCACCAAAAGTCTGAAAATGGAAGGTGTGAAGCTTCACTTGGTCCGCAATGCTGCAGGCCATGCCAACTGGCAGTGGAGCGACCCGGACAAGGGTAGCGGACCTGTCTTGCCAATTATGCAAAGTCTGTTGATGAATAATGCGCACGTTGAGCTTAATGACGCTCGTAGACACCTACAGTTTAACGGTATTGTCTCTATTGACGAAACACAACAGGCGAGTCGATCGCGGTCACTGCGGATTCAAGGGTCTGGCGAGCTGAACGGTAGGGACGCTAACTTCGAGATCACGGCAGATCCGCTCGCCACCGCAAGTCACGATAAACCTTACCACTTTACCTTCACTGAGCGCTCGAGCGGCTCACGCCTAATGGGTCGTGGTTTCCTGCTTAAGCCTTTTGACTTCGATATATTTGACAGCGCGTTTGACGGCGCGGGAGCAGACCTTAAGGATCTTTATTTTCTAACCGGTATAACATTCGTGAATACCGGCGACTATCACGTTTCTGGCAAACTTGAGCGGCGAGGAACGCATTTCAGGTTTACCGATCTGATCGCGACTTTTGGCCAGAGCGATCTACGCGGCATTGTATCGATTGAAACTTCGAGCGGTCGACCGAAATTCGACGCCAAGGTTAATTCTCAATTCCTGCGCTTATCGGATATAGGTGCGCGAGCGGCGCATCGCGACTCCGAGGCCGACAAAGACACACCGTTGCTGCTGTCTAACGCCATGCTGAATCTCAACACGCTGCGCCGCGGTGAAGCTGACATAAATTTCCGCGCGCGACGTGCCGCGGTAGGAAATGTGTCCCTGCAGGAGATTGCGGCCACAGTGAGCATTAGGCACGGCGTCCTAACTGTAGAGGAGCTAGGAGCCCATTTGCTGGAGGGAAAACTGCTTGCACACGGCAAGCTTGATGCGACCAACAGAATTCCTGCGGCTGCCTTGGACCTCAAGTTCACAGATCTGCAACTCGGACAGCTTGGTCAAAAGCGCGCGGGCAAACCACCCCTTGAAGGTCTAATGCAGGTACGAATTGCGGTGACAGGCCACGGCAGTTCCCTCCACCAAGTCGCAGCGAGCTCCGAGGGCACAGTTGCGGCTGTGCTCCCACATGGCTCCATTCGCACCTCACTGGCGCAGCTCACCGGAATTAACCTACAAGGGCTGGCTGGATTACTAACCCAAAATACCGAGGAGACCGCCGTGCGTTGCGCCGTCGCTAGTTTTACCGCGCACCAAGGTGTGCTGACCACACAGAAATTAGTGCTAGACAGCGTGCCACTTCTTATTACAGGAGACGGCACTATTCATCTGGAATCTGAGGCCCTCGACCTTGTAGTTCAAGGTCATCCCAAAAGGTTTCAGCTTTTACGATTGCGTTCGCCCATTTTAGTGCGCGGCACACTGACCCGGCCCGTGATCGGCATCTGGAAGCGTAATTCCATCGTCCAAGCCGCAGAGGCAGTAGGGCTGGGAATGGCATTGACGCCCATTGCTGCGGTGTTTGCCTTCGTCGACCCCGGCCTCGCGAAAAATGCAGACTGCGCCGCTTTACTCACCGCCGCCCAAGTCCATTAATGAGCTGGCGGCAGAACAGCAAGCATTAGCACTTCAGAAATAGACGGGAGCCATGGCAATGAGCGCCGCCCCAATTTGCAGCATGAGTACATACAATGTCTGTCGTGGCACGCGCGCAAGCCACCTTATCAAGAAGTACGTCAGTATCGGCAGCTGTCCAGCAATTAGTAGCTGCCAGATGTGAGCGATGGCTCCTTCATCGGTTTCATGCACAACGCCGATAATGGTGATGCTGCCGAAGCAACGGCAAGTTTTTTAAGTGCCGACTACAACACATTGACTATAGCGCGAAATCCACCTGAGCTGTCTAGCAGAAACGCTTCAAACTCCTCGCCATAACGTGGCTCCTTGTGGAGTGATTTGATAGGGTCTGCGGCGCTCCTCCGCCGGCAACGGCTCGATTCCCCCCTGTTGTTCCAAGCGTGCAATGGCCCCATATAAAGTTCCTGGACCCAGCCACGTACCACTCGGGGCGACGATGTCCTCGATCATCGCGTGTCCATGCTCAGCGCCACAGGCCAAGCTCGCCAGCGCCTGCGCTCATTGTACAACGATAGTTCCTCCCATCCGATGATGCATAGAACACCTAATAGGGTATTCACCCGGCTGAGCAAATTTAAAAGTATATTTTTCGTCCGTGTCGATAGCACCCGAGCGCCCTATCCCATCACTAATAATTACGTTATGCGCCTCGTCGTCGTGATTCACCCAGGTCACTTGCGTACCCGCTTTGACCGTTAAGGTCGCCGGTACGAACTTAAAATCTTTAATGAGAATCTGGCTTGCGCTCAACGAACCCGCGACTGACGGAGTCGCGGGCGGCGGACTCGTCGGTGAAGGACCACAGGACGCTAGCCACACAGCCATCGCCATGCAAAGCACTGATAGCGGTCTAGATTGTCGCATAATCATTTTAACCTTTTAACTTCTTAGCCGCTTAACCCAAGGTTGAGTCGCTAATCGTCGACGAATGCGGGTGTTTAACGAGCGACACGCTACTAACGCCTAACATTTTATTGAGTTGATCAGCGGGCACCTTAAGCGGTCCCGGACCCTTACCTTGGCCGGCAACCGGTTGCGGGTACGCGGTTGATCGCGCCGTGTGAAAAGTAATGTTGCCTTCCACTTTTTGCACGATCTGATGGATATGACCATTTAACACCGTGACCGAACCGAAGCGCCGCAGTTGCTCCGTTAACTGATCCGCATCGCCGGTGCCCCAGCCCCAGGGTTCATGAATCGTCCACAGCGGCATATGGGCAAATACTACGATGGGCGTACTGGCCGAACGTCCCTTTAAATCGCTTGCAACCCACGCCAGTTGCTCCGCTCCCAAAATACCTAATCCACCTGACTTGAACTCAAGCACGTTAATGAGCGCAATAAAGTGCACGCCCGAGTGATCAAAGCTGTAATAACCCTTGCGATTCGACGCCTTACCGAAGCGATCGAAATATTCAGTTACAGTCGCATCGGAGGTGTCATGCTCACCCGGAACCGTATGTATTTCAGTCGTGCGCAACAGCGAGAACATTTGTTGAGCCAGATCAAATTCTGCGGCCTTCGACAAATGGGTAATGTCGCCCGTATGAATAATGAGCGCCGGTTGCTGAACCATACCATTTACCAGAGCAATGGCTTGCTTAAGCGTGGCGTTGACATCGGGATTGGCGTCTTTGGAAAAACCAATATGGGTATCACTAATTTGCACGAATAAGGGCTTTCCCAAACGCTCCTTAGGCGTACCCGCAGCCAGCGCGAGATCGATGGGAGCAAGCACTCCGCCAACTAAGGTAAAAAGCGTGCCCGCGCCATAAGCCATACATTTAAGCGCATCACGCCGGGACTGCAGCGTTCGATCGTCCGACATAGCCATCTCCTTTAAGGTGTTTGTAAGGAGAAGACTTAACGGCGAGCAAATTTATTCCCACCGACAGCGAAATTCTCACCTAAGGACTAAATTCTGGCATCTAGTCTTACGTGACGTCTTTAATTGGCATAGTTCGATTACTGAGAACACAATAGCCAACATGATTACCATAACCCGCGAGCAATCGCCCACCGACTTGAAAGACCCGGTGTGCGGCATGACAGTCACGGCCACTTCACTCCATGTGGTGCAGCATGCAGGAAGGCCCATTTATTTTTGCGGTGCGAGCTGCAAACTTAAATTTGAAGCGAATCCGGAAAAGTACACCACCGTTCCCGGCAACGTAACTGCAGCCATACTCCCGGAAGCGATTTTGCCCGGCGCGATGTACACCTGTCCGATGCACCCCGAGGTGCGCCAAGATCATCCAGGGATATGCCCGAAATGCGGTATGGCCTTAGAACCGGAAATGCCATCCCTTGAGGATGACGATAACCCCGAGCTAAAGGATTTCAAACGGCGTTTCTTCTGGACTCTACCCTTGACAGTTATAGTCTTCGTTCTAGCCATGACGGGACACCGCGTACAATGGCAAACTGCGTCGCTAGAAAGGTGGGCGCAACTCGCCCTCAGCGCACCCGTCATCCTGTGGGCGGGGTGGCCCTTTTTCGTTCGTGCCGTGCAGTCGGTGCAAAATACAAGTCCTAATATGTGGACCCTGATTGGACTGGGCACCTTTGCCGCCTTTATCTACAGCGTGGTTGCTACCGTTGCACCGGGTTTATTCCCCGCCTCATTTGTCGTGATGGGCGGCATCCCCGTTTACTTTGAGGCCGGCGCCGTCATCATTTCGCTCACCCTGGTCGGCCAATTGATGGAATTGAAGGCGCGCGCTCAAACCTCAACGGCCATAAAATCACTATTGAAGTTAGCACCGAAGATGGCGCGACGGATCAATCTCGATAGAACTGAACAGGACATACCACTTACTCACGTGCACGTGAACGACATGCTTCGGGTACGACCCGGCGAGAAGATTCCGGTCGATGGCGTCGTAATCGAAGGCGCGAGCGCAGTGGATGAATCGATGTTAACGGGTGAGCCAATACCCGTCTTAAAGCAGTCAGGCGATAAAGTCATCGGTGCGACGCTCAATACCTCTGGCGCGCTCGTCATGCGCTCTGAACGCGTAGGATCGCAGACCGTACTCGCGAGCATCGTACAGATGGTGATGCTGGCGCAGCGTTCCAAGGCCCCTATGCAACGCATGGCAGATCAAGTCGCGCGCTACTTTGTGGTCACGGTAGTGTGCATTTCTTTCCTAACCTTAATTGGTTGGGGACTCTACGGCCCAACTCCCAGCTGGGTATATGGGCTAATCAATTCGGTCGCAGTACTCATCATCGCCTGTCCATGCGCGCTTGGTCTTGCAACGCCCATGTCCATCATGGTGGCTACTGGCAATGCTGCTAAGCAAGGCGTGCTGTTTCGCGATGCTGCTGCCATTGAAAACCTTCGTCTCGTCGATACCTTGATCATTGATAAGACCGGAACGCTCACCGAAGGCAAGCCGCACGTCGATCGAGTCATCCCCATTAACGGGCATACGGACCAGCAAATTCTCTCCTTAGCGGCAAGTCTCGATCAAGGCAGTGAGCATCCACTAGCGGCACCCATCGTCGAGGCGGCGCGCGCGCGCGGGTTGACGCTGACCGAAACTCATGGCTTTAAAGCACTCGCAGGGCTTGGAGTTTTAGGTTCCGTGGGAGGCGCAAGGCTGGCACTGGGTAATGCCACTCTGATGGCGCAACAGAAAGTGCCAATAATCGCCTTAGACACTCAAGCAGAAGCGCTGCGCAGGGAAGGCGCAAGCGTAATGTATTTGTCCATCGATGATCAATTAGCGGGAATTCTTTCGCTCTCGGATCCGATCAAGTCGACGACCCTCGATGCCTTGGCGGCGCTGCGCTCAAGTGGACTGCGGGTGATTATGGCCTCAGGCGATGCCATGACGACATCCACCGCGATCGCCGCCAAGCTCAAAATTGACGAGTTCCGAGGGGAAGTTAAGCCGGCTGACAAACTGGCGTTGGTCACCCAACTTCAGCACGAAGGAAGAGTCGTCGCCATGGCGGGCGATGGGATCAACGATGCCCCGGCGTTAGCTCAAGCCGATGTGGGCATCGCGATGGGCACGGGCACGGATGTCGCGATGAATAGCGCCCAAGTGGTGCTCGTCAAAGGTGACCTGCGAGGCATTGCGCAAGCGCGGACCATCTCGAATGCAACTGTCCGCAATATGAAACAGAATTTAGGTTTCGCGTTTATCTACAACTCACTCGGGATTCCTCTAGCGGCCGGAGTGCTTTATCCGCTCACGGGATGGCTGCTCTCGCCGATGATTGCTGCGCTGGCCATGAGCTTAAGCTCCGTATCCGTCATTACCAACGCGCTGCGCTTACGCAGACCTAGAATTGAAAGATAGAGTTTACGTGGAAGTCCCTATTGGCGTGCTCCCTGATTTGATTGAATATCGTGCGCCTAATCGGAATGCTTAACTCCCGCGATAGGACTCGTGATATGACCCGCGCGACAACCGTCTCATTCGATGTCGACCGCATGCGTCGCTATGATCGGGAAGGACCTCGCTATACGTCCTATCCGACAGCACAGCAGTTCGGTGATGGAATCGCGTCCAACGCTTATGGGAGGGCCGCCGCCACCAGCCGCGGCGCTCGCAAAGGGCAGCCACTATCCGCATACGTCCATATTCCGTTCTGTTTTAGTCCGTGCTTTTATTGCGGTTGCAATAAGATTGTCACGCATCATCTGGACCGCATTGAAACTTACGTCAAGCATCTCCTTGGCGAGATCGCCCTGCGAAGCCGATTTTTCGGTAGAAACAGAGTCATCGATCAAATGCATTTTGGTGGAGGTACTCCTACCTTTTTACCGAAAACGCTGTTGATCGAAATCATTCATAAGCTTGATACTGAGTTTCAATTGACATCCGCAGAAGACCGCGATTACTCGATTGAGATCGATCCGCGAGGCGCCGATCAAGATATTTTGGAACTGTTGGTTGCTCTTGGATTCAACCGCATCAGCTTGGGTGTACAGGACTTTGACGAACATGTGCAAAGAGCCGTAAACCGAATCCAACCCGAAGCTATGGTGGCAAAAGTCTATGAAGTTGCGCGGCGTCTTGACTTTCGTTCGATCAATTTCGATTTGATTTACGGCTTGCCACTACAGACCGTATCCTCTTTTTCCACCACACTGGACCGCGTCATTGCCATGCGACCAGATCGCCTCGCCATCTATGGATACGCTCACATGCCGCGTATGTTTAAAGCCCAGCGCCAAATTCGCGACGACGAACTGCCCAACGCCAGTGATCGTCTCTTGCTCCTGCAACTTGCCGTCAGCAAACTGAGCGGCGCGGGCTATAAATACATCGGCATGGATCATTTCGCACTGCCCAGCGATTCGTTGGCCCAAGCGAAACAAGACGGCACCCTACAACGTAGCTTTCAAGGGTATACAACGCATGCCAATCGAGACCTCGTCAGCTTAGGTGTGAGTGCGATCGGCCAGGTTGGTGACTTGTATGTACAAAATCACAAGTCATTGCCGGACTACGAGGCCGCCATTGCGAGCGGTGCATTACCTTCGACTCGCGGTAGATCAATGAGTCGTGATGATCGTATCCGCAAAGACATCATTAACGCGATCATGTGTCACGGATTCGTCGATATACCCTCAGTTGAAAACCGATACTCCATTGTTTTCGATGAATACTTCGCAACGGAGTGGTCGCGGTTGATTGAACTCGAAGTAGACGAACTAATTGAACTTCGTAAAGCGCATATCGCGCTCACATCGGTCGGGCGACTCTTGATGCGAACGGTTGCAATGGCATTCGACGCCTATGTCGACGCGAAATCGCAGCCTGCAATGTCCCGAGTAATTTAATTGGAGGAGTCCGCGCAGCATAGCTGCGTTGGCCGGGTTCATATAGGGGTGTCTGAGTGAGCAGATGACGCCGGTACCCAGCGTCACCTGCGTTCTCGAACCTCCCAAAATAATACCTCGTGTACCGACCACACGCACCCTATTCGGCGCAGGTCAAAGCACTGCTTGCGCTACACCTCCTGATGCGCGTACTTTCACCGTCAGCAACGGCAGCAGCGCCTCGTTTGAACGCTTAGCACCCGCGATATCATGTATCCACGTCCTCGATCATCACGTTGTCGAGCGCGCCAAGTTCCTCGATTTCGCAACGCACACGGTCGCCGACGGCGAGCCGCCGCGGTCGCCGCATCGTCGCACCCACTCCACCAGGAGTTCCAGTGAAGATCAGATCGCCAGATTCGAGAGTCATGGCCTGGCATAGATACGCAATTTGTGCCCATAAGTTGAATATCAATTCCCGAGTATTGGAAGTTTGCCGCAGTTCGTCGTTTATATGGCAGCTGATGGCCAACGATGCGGATCGCCAATTTCGTCGGCCGTAGTGCTCCAAGATCCTATCGGCGCATGACTATCGAAAGACTTTCCCAACACCCATTGCGGCGTCTGACGTTGCCAGTCGCGAACCGAGACATCGTTATCGACACAAAAACCGAAAATCTGTGTAGGAGCGTCCGACTCCGATATGCGTCGGCCGCGCTACCGATGACCGCAACGAGTCCGACTTCATAGTCGATCTAAGTGGATACCTTCAGGACTGCTGTAGCATCAAGCGGCCCATTGATACTGTTGCCGTGTTTGCAAAACCATACCTGATACTCCGGCTTATACTGAGGTACATATTGCAGTATCCAAAGACCCAACTGCTTGGTTACTAACTTGTTTAATAGATTCGGAACAACCATGTCATTCAACCACAATTGATCTATTGCCTTCGGATCGCTGCGCATAAAAGCATCAACTTCCTCGACGTTAAGCCGCCGAATTTCCGCCTCTGATTGATGGGTGGCGCTCGCCTGCTAGCGAAGCGAACTACAGCGCATCGGACTGAGCGAATCGTGTTGCGATCCGAGCATTCGAAATGCCTAGACGTGCCGTCCGAATAGGGCTAAAAGAGGTGTACAAAACGGCAGAAAAAATTTTCAATCCGAAACGAATAGGGAGTGTAAAAATGGGTATTAAACATAACGTCATTGCGTCAGGAACCGTGGTCGCGTGGGCTGCGGTTGCTCTGGTTGGATCTTTAACCGGTATTTTAACAGCACACGCCGAAGATGATAGTCGAGACTCCGACGAGGCGAGGATCCGCCGCGGCTTTGAAATTGCGCCTGTTCCGCTGAATTTGCAGCACAAAAATCGAGATCTCGTCGGACTAGGAAGTTACATAGTGAACGCGATCGGCGATTGCAACGGCTGCCACACCGCGGATAATGCCACGCAATACGCGCCGGGCGGCAATCCTTACTTCAAAGGCAATCAGCCAAATATCATCAATCAGGATACCTATCTCGCAGGCGGCAATCGTTTCGTGCTAATCCCCGGAGTCACTCCCGATATTTTCACGCGTAACTTGACACCCGACAAAACGGGACGCCCCGCGGGTGGTCGCACTTTTGAGGAGTTCCGCCAGATTCTTCGAACCGGTGTGGACCTGGATCATGTACACCCGAATTGTTCCGCTACCGTGACAACCAACTGTTTTCCCCCGAATCAGCCCTTCAATGGCGACCTATTGCAAGTCATGCCGTGGCCGACTTTTCAGAAAATGACCAATCACGAACTGCGGGCGATCTATGAGTATCTAAGTACAATTCCCTGCATCGCAGGTCCTCCCAGTGGCATTCTGCATAACGACTGCCATTAACGTCGCGGTTCCCGGGCAGGGACGCCCGGGCCGTAGGTTATCATTAACGGCCCCACTGTAAGGCTATCGGTCAGTCGCGTTGCCGTCAGCGTCACCTAATTCATTCGCTGGACCGTCCGCCGCGATGAACTTGACCTTTCGGCCGCAGCGGCCGCAGCGCTCGACCTGCATGCCAAACACTCGCTTCAATCGCTTTGCCCAGCCCATCGACACGTGCCGGGGTGCGCGCGCACCAGGTCTTGCCGCCGTCTCTATAGGGTGTTTTCAGTACATAACGAATGCGGCACAGCAGTTCAATCTTCTCTCGCTGACGCATCTCAGCGGATAAAGGTGATGTACCATTGCATCTAATTCAATGGTGGGCGTCGAAGACCCGCTTTCGATAAAGTTTCGGGCTGTCGGCTTTGTTAATTGGCACCTCGCCAACGAGCACGCATCTTAGCCGAAGCCTGCAGTTGCACCACAACCACAGCATTTGCCAAGGCCTGGTATGTTAGAAAAAACAAGCGATTCCGCCAATCTGAAAGATACTGATAACGCCGATGGCATCATGGAAGGTCGGCGCCAAGAAACATTGCTTAAAACAGGCGCCTTGCAGAACGCAATTTTCAACAGTGCCAATTTCTCGAGTATTGCGACCGATGCGAAGGGTGTCATTCAGATCTTTAACGTCGGCGCCGAGCGGATGCTCGGCTACACGGCCGCCGAAGTGATGAACAAGATAACACCGGCCAACATTTCCGATCCGCAGGAGCTAATCGCGCGCGCTAAAGCGCTGAGCGTCGAATTCGCCACCCCGATCAAGCCGGGTTTCGAGGCCCTAGTATTCAAAGCTTCACGCGGCATTGAGGATATCTACGAACTGACCTACATCCGCAAAGATGGAAGCCGGTTCCCCGCGGTGGTGTCGGTCACGGCGCTGCGCGACGCGCAGGACGCCATCATCGGCTATCTACTGATTGGCACCGATAACACCGCGCGCAAGCAGGCGGAAGAGGCGCTGCTCAAGGCTGGGGCGCTGCAAAGCGCGATTTTCAACAGTGCTAATTTCTCAAGCATTGCGACCGATGCGAAGGGTGTCATTCAGATCTTTAACGTCGGCGCCGAGCGGATGCTCGGCTACACGGCCGCCGAAGTGATGAACAAGATAACACCCGCCGACATTTCCGATCCGCAGGAGCTAATCGCGCGCGCTAAAGCGCTGAGCGTCGAGCTCGCCACCCCGATCACGCCGGGTTTCGAGGCCCTAGTATTCAAAGCTTCACGCGGCATTGAAGATATCTACGAACTGACCTACATCCGCAAGGATGGGAGCCGGTTCCCCGCGGTGGTGTCGGTCACGGCGCTGCGCGACGCGCAAGACGCCATCATTGGCTACCTGCTGATTGGTACCGAACTGAAAGCTGGGGCGCTGCAAAGCGCGATTTTCAACAGTGCTAATTTCTCAAGCATTGCGACCGATGCGAAGGGTGTCATTCAGATCTTTAACGTCGGCGCCGA
>JAYVYN010000053.1:0-3962 GCA_043784265.1 Gammaproteobacteria bacterium
CGCGTCAGTTCGCGTGCTAGATCCGGCTAGCCTTACATCCATTTCGACGGCAAGAGCTTTTACTCCCGAAACCCGCATAGTCGCACGCTCAGCATCTACTTTTTCTGCATAACTGTTTACGTGACCGGCTAGAGTGACGATGCCATCCTTGACCTCGACGCCTATTGCTTCCGAGCTGATTGATGGTTCCCATTTAAGTTCTGCGATCACGTCTGATTGTAACTGGGTATCTGTTTTCATGACTTGCGCTTCTGTGTGATGACTAAGAGAGAAAGCTTGCACCACTCAGTCGCTTTAGTATGTACGCGAATTCGCTTAGCAAAATAGGTGGTGTTCCCCGGTTACCGGCTTGTTGCATGGGGCATAGGATCTCACAATCGGGCCACCACGCGCGTTTCGCCCGAGAGACTCATCTGCGATGCCCCGATTCGACGTGGTAGTAGTACATTTAGGTGTGCCGATGCGCAGCCTGGTGCTGCACCGTGGCGTGCCGCATTTATATAGTGGAATCTGGTAAGGGTGCTATTCCTAATACATGTGAACGACGCTCGATACTTTAAGCTTTTTTTACTCGCGTCTCGAGTGTAACTCTGGTTTCGAAAGAAAACACGGATCGATAGACTCAAAGTGTGCTCGGAATGGAGGCGTCTCCGGACTAGAGGCAGATGAAGTGCGTGCGCTACGACGTTCAATGTCATTGGAGAAAGCGGCAGCGATGCGGGAGCGTGCAGCGCCAGCGATCGCTCGACAGCGGTTCGAGCACCTTGTCAGACAGATCGCTAATTATAGAAGCGCGGAGCACGATTCAGAAGCGTTGCTGGATTTCGACCGTCTCGACGGACGGGGGAGATAGGGACCAACCTAATGGCCCGACCTGGCCATATTCGTTTCTCGTACGAAAGGGCGCAAGCTATCTCGTTTATAGCGTTCATCGGCACCCGGATCCCGCGCCTGGTAACCTGCGGGTGAGCTCCTCCCTCTGGAAATCCCAGCGCAACAGATTTAGGCGAATGCGGCAGCCACAACTTCAATGCCAGTTGCCGCAGCAGCGCGATTCCCGAGTCAATGCGCTGTACGTGGGCGTCAGCAATTATAATTGGTTTTAAGGGAGCAGGCTGTAACGCGCACTTGTGTGATCCAACAGGGTGTGCACTTTGCTGCGCTCTCGTGCTTCCGCTTCGGGATGTGCCGGCTCGGACTCGTCGTATTTCGCCGGCCCTTTCGGTAAGAGTGGCACGGGTGAGTTTGTTCTGAGCCTCGGTCGAGACCTCCCGCACCAACTTGCTCGGCGCCAGGTCCGCCACTCTTACATCCATAGAGAAGTGCGGGGCATTTTCGCCAGGAACCATTCCGTCGGCAGTAGGTGCGTGAAGCCGAGTGCAATGCTGCTTCGCGTGACGATCGAGATCGTGGAACCCTGGTCCGCGTTTGGGAGTGATTCCGGTAGCGCGGCATGATCCGCTTCGAGATGAACTCCCGTTTGCATTAGGTTTCTTATGCGAACGTTGAGTTCGACAACGACACGATTGATTACCCGTAAAAAATCCTGACCGCACGCGGTCGAGACTTTGCCATCAGGTGTTGTTCGAGTCAGCTTCAAATGATCATCTCTATGTGGTTGGCGTGATTTTTTGCAAACAAGTTGTCGACCCCGTAGCCGATCGATACTCGCGGGGCCTAGCGAATCACACCAGGATTAGCCGCGCCGACGTAAGCGCACGCCGGTAGCATTTTCGTAGGTTACGGATGCTAAACGATTCTGAATCGCGGCGAGGGCTTTTTCATAGGCCTCTACTTGGCTGGTGTCGACCGACACCATATGCAATTGCTCGTCCGCGCTTAAGGGTTCCATGTGCTGCAGCTGCTGATCGAGCACGGCGACATCGGCGTCCGACGGGTCAATGTGTGATTGCCGACGCATTTCGATGCGTTTCATCAGTACCGCGCGATCCGCCTCGCACGATACGATGATGTATCGAATACGTTGGCCTGCGGCCAAATCATGAAATAGCTGGCGATCCGCGGCATTCAGGAAGGTGGCGTCGACGATGGCGTTGACGCCCCCCTTCAGGCAGTTCTTTGCACATTCGAGCAGGCGCGCATAAGTGCGGTGGTTGAGCTCGGGCTTGTAAATGCCTTGCTCAAAGCCGGCGTTGTTGTCCACCGATGCATGAGTCCCCGCGAGTCGCTTGCGCTCCAAATCGGATCGTATTCGAACCGCCCGCAATTGTGGTGTCAGTCGTTCGCTTAGCGAGGACTTACCCGAGCCCGAGGGGCCATGCATGATGAATAGTGTGGGAGCGCCGCGGCGTACGAAGCCGGCTGCGGTCTCGACTCTCGTCCGCAGACGCTTACGGAACTCATCCCGATGAGGCATGCCCTGCTCGGCAGCGAGACTGTCGACCATCGCCCGAACCAGAGCACGATACACGGCATAGAATGGCAGAAGCCGAACGCCATTGTAGTCTCCGGTACGCTCTAGGTATGGATTCAAAAAGGCAAAGGCCAAGTCCCTGCGACCGTATGCCTCTAGATCCATAACCAGGAAGGCGACATCGTTCATCACGTCGATCCAGCGAAGTGTCGGGTCGAATTCCAGGCAATCGAAGGGCATCAACCGGCCGCGCCAGCGCACGACATTGCGCGCATGCAAATCTCCGTGACACTCGCGGATGAACCCCAATTCTTCCCGCATGCGCAATTGTGGCAGCGAGTCATGCAGAAAGTCATGCGTCCAATTGATGAGAGTCGTTAGTTCGGGTGGCCGTGTATCAGCATCGAGGTGCGACAAGAGTGTGGCTAAATTGCCGAGCACCGCATCGTGTAATTGTTGTGTGTGCGGAAAATTGCGCGTGCACCGCGCTTGGTGCACGCTCGCGTGAAAATCGGCCAAGCGCACGGCAAGATCGGCAATTTCTTGGGGGCATACCGCGCCGCGTTCGAGCAGGGCAGATAACTCTTCAGACGCCTCGAATTGCTTCATTTTAACGGCATATTCGATGATTTGGCCATGACCGTCGACGCGCATGCCGCCGGCCTCCCTAGTGACCGCGACGACCTCAACGTAGAGGTCGGAGGCCAGACGCTGGTTGAGGCGCAATTCCTCCTCACACAGGTGTCGCCGTAGCGCCAAAGTCGACGCGTCGATGAACTCCATTTGGATGCTCTTTTTAATTTTGTACGCATAGGGACCCGTGAGAATTACCCACGAGATATTTGTCTCGCGGAGTTCCAATCGGGTGACGGGATGCGGAAATGCCGCGGGCATCAGCAAGCCGTCGGGTCTGAAGCCAACGATATTGGCATTCTGAGCGGAATCGGCCGAGCTGATAGCGATCATCTCCTTAACCTCACCGATTGCCAACCTGACCTACGTGAATGTTACTCAAGCCCAAATACGTCCGATATTCGAGGATGTCCTGATCCCTTAGGGGATATCCGCAGCGTCTGGTCTACTCCATGGCACCGGCCGATGCTGCAAGCCTTTACGTGAATGTACGCATGTGCGACCGGGTGCTGATACGCGAAAATAATATTTCGTGTTGCATTGCAACTTCCTCACGAGGAGGGATGGAAATGAATATCAATGAGGCGATCTTTGGACGCCGCGCCGTGCGGGAATATACCGGCGAAGCAGTTGATGAGGGAACAATCCGCCGTCTGATTGACGCCGCGGTTCGTGCGCCCAGTGCGGTCAATCAACAACCGTGGACGTTTACGGTAGTGCGCAACCAGAGCGTACTCGATCGCATCTCCCGGGAGGCAAAATCTCACATGCTCGCCACGTTGACCGAGAGCGCCCAATCCGAGCATTTCCGAACATTGCTCGAGACCCTGGATTTCCACATTTTTTATCACGCGCCCGTGCTGATCTTAATTTCGGTGATTGGGGCGGGTCCATGGATCGTCGAGGATTGCTCATTAGCTGCTGAGAATCTGATGCTCGCCGCGTATGCCGAGGG
>JAYVYN010000054.1:0-2703 GCA_043784265.1 Gammaproteobacteria bacterium
CTGCCCCTTTTTTGTTGGCGAGAATGCGTGGGCGGCCCTCTAATTCCTTTCCTGATAATTTACAATAGATATAGCAGCTAACCCCATGAAATTTATAGATGAAGCAAAGCTCAAAGTTCAGGCTGGTAACGGAGGCCGCGGTTGCGCCAGTTTTCGGCGCGAGAAATTTGTGGCGTTTGGGGGGCCCGATGGAGGTGATGGTGGGTTAGGGGGCAGCGTCTACCTGCGGGCGGTCGAGGGCATGAACACTTTGGCGGATTTTCGAATTTCCCGTACCTATCGTGGCGAGGGCGGTGAAGCCGGCAGCGGCAACGATTGCACAGGCTTCGGCGGCGACGATATTTATGTCTCGGTGCCGGTCGGTACGGTGATTGGTGACATTGAGACCGGCGAGACGCTGGGTGATCTTGCGGTAGAGGGTCAGACTCTACTGGTGGCTAAGGGTGGTAAGGGCGGCTGGGGGAATACGCGTTTTAAGTCCAGCACCAATCGCACGCCGCGCAAATTTGGCTTAGGGTTACCCGGGGAGAAGCGTGAGCTGACCCTTGAGCTTAAGTTAATTGCCGATGTTGGATTGTTGGGATTACCCAATGCCGGTAAGTCGACTTTGATTCGAGCGGTGTCGGCGGCACGTCCTAAAGTGGCGGACTATCCGTTCACCACCCTGCATCCAAATTTAGGAGTCGTGGCGGCGGGGCCGGGTCGTAGTTTCGTGATGGCGGACATTCCGGGCCTCATCGAGGGCGCGGCGGACGGTGCTGGTTTGGGCATTCGTTTTTTGAAGCATTTGCAGCGAACACGGGTGCTACTGCACTTAATTGATATTGCGCCGATGGATCCCGATGCCGATCCGGTCAAAGATGCTCGCATCATTGTCACGGAATTGAAGAAGTTTGCGGCGGATCTTGCGGCCAAAGAGCGTTGGCTGTTGATCAATAAAATCGATCTGCTGGAGCCTGCTGAAGTCGAGCGTCGCTGCAAGGATATTGTGCGGCGCTTGCGTTGGAAGGGACCGGTCTTAAGGATCTCAGGAGCGACCGGTGCAGGAACCGAAGAGCTTAAACAGGCGGTGATGCGCTATCTTGAAGAGCATCCCCGCATTATTACTGCCGCTCCTATTTCTTAACGAGCGCGCGGACTTGTTTGGTGAGCCGACTCTTATGCCGCGCAGCCTTGTTGCGATGGATAATGCCTTTGTTCACCATGCTATCGATAATCGGCGTGGCATGGTTGAGCGCCGTTTCGGCTTCATCATGCTTGCCCGCTTTCAGCGCTAGAGTGGCCTTACGGATGGCGCTGCGTAGCTGCGAAGTGAGGGCGTCGTTGCGTGCGCGATGCACCGTGGACTGACGGGCAGCTTTTTCAGCAGATTTAGTATTGGCCAAGCGAGCGACTCCTTAAAACGAGCCGCGTAGTTTGCGGATTGCACTCGGGGATGTCAACATGAACTTAATTCGAAATATACATACAATCATGGGGGCCAAGCGCGGCTGCGCCTTGACGGTAGGCAATTACGATGGCGTGCATCTCGGCCATCAACATATGGTTGGTTTACTGCAACGCCGCGCGCAGGAGTTGCAATGTCCTTCCGCAGTTTTGGTTTTCGAACCCAGCTCTAAAGAGTTTTTGGATCCTGCGGGCGCGCCGGCGCGGTTGACCCGCTGGCGCGAGAAATTTGTCGCGCTGAAGGCGCTGGGCGTTGACCAGCTTGTGACTCTGAAATTTGACGAACGGATGCGTACGATGACCGCCCAGGGTTTTGTCAATGAATTGATTGTGGAGACCTTGGGTGCGCGCCATGTGGTGGTGGGCGATGATTTTCGCTTTGGTCGACACGCGGAAGGGACCTTCGAGATTTTAGTGGCTGCCGGTCGCTCGAAGGGATTTGCGGTAGAGAAAGTGGAGCCTTATGTATTTGATTCGGTGCGCGTCAGTAGTACGCTCGTGCGGGAACGCCTAGCGCGAGGCGACTTCGCAGGTGCCGCGGTTTTACTGGGGCGACCTTATGCGATGGCCGGCCGAGTGGTGCATGGTCAGGCGCTGGGACGAACATTGGGCTTTCCTACCGCGAATATTCGCCTGATGCGACGTAAGTCGCCGGTGTACGGCATATTGGCGGTGTGGGTGCGCGGGATAGAGTTACGGCCACTCGCCGCGGTGGCAAGCTTGGGCACTCGGCCGACAGTCAATGGAGTTGAGCCGTTATTGGAAGTGCATGTGTTTGATTATGCAGGTGACCTGTATGGACGGTCGCTGGAAATTGAGTTTGTCGCCAAGTTGCGCGATGAGCTGAAATTCGATTCATTGGAGAGTATGAAAGTGCAAATGAAGGTGGATGCGGCGCAGGCGCGCGAGGTGCTGGGGACATATCGTGGTTGATTATAAGAACACCATCAACTTACCCAATACAGGCTTTTCGATGAAGGCAGATCTTGCGAATCGCGAACCTGTCCTGTTAGCGAAGTGGGAAAGCACCGGCCTGTACGAAAAAATGCGTGCGCTGGCGAAGGGTCGACCAAAATTTGTATTGTTAGATGGTCCGCCGTATGCCAATGGTGCGATTCATTTGGGCCATGCAGTGAACAAGGTGTTGAAAGACATCATCGTCAAATCGCGCACCCTCGATGGTTACGACGCGCCGTACATTCCAGGCTGGGACTGCCACGGATTGCCGATCGAAATGCAGGTCGAGAAGACGCATGG
>JAYVYN010000055.1:0-11288 GCA_043784265.1 Gammaproteobacteria bacterium
CATCTTTGCCATCAGAGGATGCAAGGCGTCGTTCAATACTGAGGCCCGCCATTTGCGCCAGAAGGGTGTCACCTTTTTGCATAGTTTTCGCAACGTTCAGACAGGCATGGCGTCGCTCGATGCTCGAGTTAAGGTCGCGACACACATCAATTAACGGCGAAAACGCTGGTAACAATTCCGCACTAGCGAGACTTGAAACAAAGTTTAGGCGTTGCCAATCGGCACTTAAATAATCATTGTGGGTTGCGTAGCGTACTCTTTTGAGAGCATCGAACAACAGAGCTACCAACGGATTCCAGTATAGGTCAAAACGGGAACCCTGCGCCATGGCGGCGAGGATGCGATCGATTTCTTGGGCGTCGCGGTCCTTTTGTGCGATTGGCAATAGCGGTAGCCACGCGGCAGCGTTATCTGAATCAGTCCAACGGGTAGTAGTGGCGGTTTCGCGAAGGTCACAGGTTGGTGATCTTGCGCATATTTGCAAGCGTAACCAGCCGATACCGGCATTATCCGGCATTAGTTGTACGGCGTGATCCGCTAATTTTGTGGCAGTAGCAGCACTATCCCTGAGGCTCAATACTGCGGCGGCGGCCAGCGAATTACCATCGGCTCGCGTTGTGAGGGCATCCAGAGTAGAGGCTCGCCATATTTCCGGAATTTCGCCTCTAAGGTGTTGCGCTTTATCGGCTGCGAGCGCGTCTGCGGAGATTAAAACTACCCAAAGAATTAAGGTTGTCTCTAGGCCACGCAAATACATGAGATCACCGTTACCTTGGCTTAACGGGCGAGCTTACGCTCGAAACGGTCAGGCCGGCAGTGATTGCGAGACGCATGGCATCTTCAACCGAGATGTCCAGTGGTTGGATGCGATCACGAGACAGGTACACCGAATACCCACCGAATGCGTAGCTCATAGGAAAATACACGGTGACCCAGTCGCGGCCACCGTGCGGGTATAGGACGCTGGGTACATCTTCACGCGTAACGAAGCCGATGGCGCGCACCTCACCGAACTGTGCAAGTACCACACGCTGCAAGTCACGTTTCTCGCCGCTGCCAGAGGGTAGAAGACTTACGACATCGCGAAAACCCCCGTACAGTGTTTTTACGAAGGGTATGCGGCCCAGAAAATCATTCCAATATTTAACGAGGATCTTACCGGCATAGGCATTGACTGCGCTACCGACCACTAATAATAGAATGAATCCAGCAATCAAACCTAAGCCTGGCCAGTAATGCTCTGGGCTTACTATATGCAGTTCGATTAGCCCTAAGCGAAGCCAGGCTTCAACGGTATGCACCAGCCACCAAATAACGTATACCGTCAGCGCCAGTGGCAGCACGGTTACAAGGCCGCTCATTGTCAGGGTCAGTATTTTTCTCATAGGCACATCATCGCACGATTTTTCTAGGCTAAATGGCGCTATTCTGTCAGACCTATGAGCCAACCTACAGTCCTTGAAATTAACCCCGCTCAGCGCGCGGATGTTTGTCTGTTGCTGGCAATGATAAAAGAGCTGGCCGAGTATGAAAAATTGGCACATGAAGTTCTGGCTACTGAAGCAGACCTGGATTTGGCCCTATTCAAAGAAAATCCGCGTGTCGCGGCGGTAGTTGCCCGTTTGCATGGCGAAGCGGTTGGATATGCGTTGTATTTCGTAAATTTCTCTACTTTTTTAGGTAAACACAGCCTGTACCTTGAGGACTTATTTGTACGTCCGGCTTATCGTGGCAGGGGCGTCGGAAAGTCGGTGTTGGCCTATTTGGCAGGTTTGGCAGTTACCCTTGATTGTGGCCGTTTTGAGTGGACTGTATTGGACTGGAATCAGCCTGCACGCCAGTTCTATGAGGCGTTGGGCGCGAGACCGAAGTCTGCCTGGATCAATTATCAAATTACCGGAAAAGCGCTACACTCCTTAGCAGGTAATGGCTCTAGCCGTTAGTGGATCAGAAAATGACTTCTAAGGAGTAGTACATGTCGTCAGTCGCAAGGGTCACAGAAATAATAGCTTCTTCTAAAAAGAGTTTTGATGATGCGATTGCCAATGGTGTAAGACGCGCCACTAAAACTCTAAAAAATGTGGCCGGAGCCTGGGTTGCAAGTCAGGATATGGTTATCGTGAAGGGCAAAATTACCGAGTACCGTGTTCGTCTAAAAGTGACATTCGTCCTCGCCGAATAATATTAGACCAACCTATTGGCGAGGTAGTAAAAACTTCAAGCCGTGGAAATCCAAGACTACACCATCTCGCCTAATGTGGGTCACGAGGGGGCCCTCCTGTAAAGTGGCGCCTTCTTTGTACTTGCGCATATTGATGTACACGAATCGCTCGCGAGCTTGGGTTGCGAAGACATGCACGTCTAAATGCAAGTCTGGAAGTGATTGCGCACCCGTAAGATGCAGTTCATTGATGCTTGGCAAAATTTCTTCAGAGTCTTCCGCTAGCAGCATTGGCAGTGGTTTGCTGGCGGGCGGCTTAAAGGTTGCTAAGCTTTTCGATTGAGCCAGTGGTTTTATAGGCGTCAGCGGGCTAGTGAGCGGAATTTCGGGTGCGTACACCGGAGCATCCAAAGGGCTGAAATGGGCGCTTGTCGGTGCAGCGACGTTTGCAGAAACTACGGCCTCGTGCGTGGCTAAATTGGAGCTGGAATTCGTCGGGCTGTTTCGCACTAGGAAGACCAGCAATATCAATAAATTGACCCCTAGCAAAACTGCGAGTGCAATGGCCCATCGCGGAGTTGCGCGTGTCTTGGGCACTCCTAAGTCTAAGCCCGGATTTGCCTGTTTTTGGCGATCCATTTCCGATTTCTTGAGTGCGTCGAGTATAAAAGACATTGAAATCCTAGCCGCTATGCGGCGCATTCGCGATCAATAAAGGTGAGCCAGGCTCGGCTAGTATGGCATCGAGCACCACTTGAGTCTGAACACCAGCGATGCCGTCCACCGCGAGTCGATAGGCGCGCTGGAAATTCCTAACAGCCTCGACCAGAACAGGATCGTATAAATCACCCTTTTCCGGGTCGGCCGCCAAACCCTGTAGCGCGCTGAGACTGCGTCGTAGCCATCGGACTTGGTCATTGCGCATTCCCAATGCTAGTACTCGGACATGCGCAGACTTCGGCTTCCAGATGACCGCAAATTCGCCAAACCAAATATTAGAGAGTTCTTCCAGAGGTACTTGTTCGTCATGTTCACCGAATATCAGAGTGGCGGTCTTATCGTCTAAATGAGTTAATACAACCCGATGTTTTTCGCCTTGATTGTCAATAAGAGTGAGGATGGCAGGGCGATTCAAAATTTTAACTTGAGCCCAAGAGCCTTGCTGATCGAGGCAGGCAAGACCTGCTTTGTTTGCCTGGGCGCAAGGGTTGCGATCATCGGTCATTGCCGCGCCCCAGAGTGATAGCAGCCGGCGATAGGCTGCTGCATCGTCGGTTTGTGAGCGGTAGCTGATTAACAAGCTATTGATCGAGGGTGTTGGTTTTAGCGCGGGTTGTTTGGGATGCAGAGCCGGTGCAGTAGGCAAACTTGGTGATACTTGTCTGCCGGCTATGCCGGGCGCTGAGTTCGCTAGGTGAGTTATTGTCGGGGAATGGGCCAAAAGTTGCCATGCCACTAGGGCTGTACAAGCGGCTGCTAGAATTCCGGCAATGCTCAGTCCCACTACCCAGACAGGCATGATGCGCCGGCCATAAACCTCGCTGGCAGCGGTGCGGATTAACGACGCTGTTACTTGGTGGGTCTCACGGGTAAAGGCACCCAGCAGCGCGCGATCGCAACATACGTTGATTACCCGAGGAATCCCTCGTGATACTCGGTGTACCTCCGCTAACGCCGGCTTGCTGAAAATCTCGTCTGAGACGCCGGCGACTCGTAGGCGATGGCGCACATACCCTTGTGTCTCTTCCGCTGATAGTGGTTGTAGATGATAGCGCCCGGTTATGCGCTGGGCTAGCTGTCGTAAGTCGTTGCGATCCAATAACTCGCGTAGTTCGGGTTGACCAATTAGAATTATTTGCAGCAATTTGTGTGTCGATGTTTCTAGGTTTGTGAGCAATCGGACCTGTTCGAGAACTTCGGCCGACAGATTTTGTGCTTCATCGACAATAACAATAACCCGTCTACCTTCGGCATGAGCGGATAACAATCGTCTATTAAGGGCATCTACTAATCCCTTGACGCTTTCGTGATCGCTCTCAGCGATACTGACGCCGAGTTCTTCACAGATTGTCAGCAGAAATTCAAGCGATGATATTCGTGGGTTCATAATGACGGCGACATCAGCATGCTGGGGTATGCGCGATAACAGAGTGCGCACTACCGTGGTCTTGCCCGTACCCACTTCTCCGGTGAGTTGAATGAAACCGCCGGATTCATTAACGCCATATAGCAAATGCGCCAGAGCTTCTGCGTGTCGTTCGCTCAAATATAGATAGCGCGGATCGGGCGTGATCGCGAAGGGTTTTTCAGTCAGTCCAAAGAAGCGGGTGTACATGGATAGCTAGGATGATACCAAGCTTATTCCTTAATCTGGTATTCGCGGCAATAGACTGGCGCGAGTAACTAATGTGCTACCGAAACGGCCGCGAATGCCGTCAATGGCCGCATCGAGTCGCGAGTTTCTGCAGTGTTCGACGCAAAATAAATCGCTTTGTTGGGTTGTTTCAGTGCTTAAATCACTGACGCCGACGCCAAGCAGCCGAACTTTGGTACCGCTATTTTCGCGCTGCCAAGCGTCGAAAAGTTGCTGTGCAACTTTGCATACCACTTGGGTTTCTTGGGTAGCGGGCTTTACTTGTCGTTGGCGCGTGAATGTCGTGAAGTCGGCACGTCGAATTTTGACATTGATAGTGGACGCGAACAATGATTGAGCTCTTAATCTTGCAGCGGTACGGTCAGCGAGTTGCGCCATTTGGGTCGCTAACTGAGCGGGGTCTACTAGATCTTTGGCGAACGTCTCTTCAGCGCTAATGGACTTTTCTTCGCGTTGCGGTTCGACTGGACGGTCATCGATTCCGCGAGCCCTATCGCGCATGATACCGCCGTGTTTTCCGAAAACACGCCATAGTATGTCATCAGCGGCTTTGGCCAGGTCGCGAAATGTATGAATTCCCACGGCTTGTAATAGCGGGAGCGTCTTTTGTCCCACACCGAATAAGCGCTGAATAGGCAATTGATCCAATATTTGTTGTACGTTTCCGGGTTCGATGCAGCATAGCCCGTCCGGCTTATTAAGATCCGAGGCAATCTTCGCCAGCAATTTGTTGGGCGCTATTCCGACCGATGCTGTCAATCCCGTAGTTTTAAGGATGCGTTGGCGAATGTTTATCGCTATCGTTTCGCCGTTGCCCATAAGGCGTGCGACTGCGGTTACGTCTAAAAAGGCCTCGTCTAACGAAAGGCCTTCGACGATGGGTGTGACGTCATTGAAAAGCTTGAAGATCTGCCGGGAGACCTCCTTATATCGAGCCATTCTGGGTGGAATGCAAATCACCTGAGGACAACGACGTAAAGCTTCGCGTATTGGCATAGCGGAGCGCACGCCAAATGCGCGTACCGCATAATTTGCGGCGGCTACTACCCCGCGGCCACTAGTGCCGCCCACAATAAGCGGCTTACCCTTGAGACTCGGCTGATCGCGTTCCTCTACGGACGCGTAAAATGCATCCATATCCACGTGCAGAATCGTACGCACGGACTATTTAACGGTTAGCGTAATTTTCTGGGAATGTAACGTCGGATTAAATGAGACGTGTGAAAAATCTGCAAACAAAATTTCGAGGGTATGTTTCCCGGGAGTTAAGTTCAATGAGGTTTCCGTTTGCCCTTTACCGAAATGTAACACCTTGTCGCTGGCGGGTATGGGTATGTCAAGATTGAGTGAGCTTAGTTCGGTATCTATCAATAGATGATGGTGACCCGAATTATCGAATTTCAAGCCGGCCGGTGCGACTCCCATCCCTTTTAACCCGAATTGGACTGTAACCGGGCCTCGCACGGTGTCGCCGTCGTGCGGCGAGATGAAATAAACTTCCGCAGACGCTGCGGGAGCCATGTGTACAATTTTTTCATCTGCTAGGGCTCCCGTGCCGATCAACCCTGCGTTCAATATCAACAATGCGCCTAAAAGTGGCTGATTCATAAATGGCCGACTCATGAAATTCTCCGTGTGTACAAATTTTAAAGTAAGTCCTTCACGCCCTCACGTTCTTCGTGCAGCTCATCTAAGGTGGCTTGCATTTTGTCGCGACTGAAATCATTAATGGCCAATCCCTGCACGATACTGTATTCGCCATTGCTGCAAGTGACCGGGTATGAGTAGATCACTCCGGACGGTATTCCATAGCTACCATCACTAGGCACGCCCATACTGACCCAATCGCCAGCGGGGGTGCCTAGCACCCAGTCGCGAATATGATCAATTGCGGCCGATGCCGCTGATGCCGCCGAGGATGTCCCCCTCGCCTTGATAATTGCAGCTCCTCTTTGTTGTACGGTGGGGATGTAGTGGTCTTTGAACCAAGTTTCATCGATCAACGATAATGCAGGTTTGCCGCCGACCGTCGCATGGTACAAATCTGGATATTGAGTGGCGGAATGATTGCCCCAAATAATGGCTTTTTTGACCTCAGCTGAGGTGCTGGAGGTTTTTTCGGCCAGTTGTGCCAGTCCGCGATTATGGTCGAGGCGCGTCATCGCAGTGAACTGTTGAATCGGGATCGACGGCGCGTTGGACGACGCAATTAAAGAATTGGTGTTGGCAGGATTGCCGACGACGAGGACACGCACCGTTCGGCTTGCGACTGCTTCCAGCGCTTTGCCCTGCGCCGAGAAAATTTTGGCGTTCTCTAACAGCAAATCCTTGCGCTCCATACCGGGTCCGCGCGGCCGGGCGCCAACCAGCATTGCGAAATCACAGTCTTTAAAAGCTACGTTCGGCTCATGAGTTGCGGTCACTCGATTAAGGGTCGAAAACGCGCAGTCGTTAAGTTCCATGACTACGCCTTGTACGGCGGACACTGCGGCCGGGATCTCCAGAAGACTGAGATTGATTGGCTGATCCTTACCCAGCATCTGACCCGACGCAACGCGAAAGGCAAGCGCATAGCCGATATTACCAGCGGCTCCGGTAATAGTGACCGTTACAGGCTTTTTCATAGTGAGTTCTCATGCCAAAAGAAGCGATTTTAGCCCAAATCGAGCAGGCTGACGCCGCAAACGCGGCTTCGAAATAAAGTGCTTGCATGTACTAGTGTTTTATATTACTATATCACCAAGTCACCAAAACAGCTTAGTGACAAGCAACTCAACTCCACTAAATTAGGATGAAGACATGAAAACCGCAAACTCTCAGAAACTGGCAGCCTTAGGCATCACCCTGGTCATGAATTTCTTAATCATCGCAAGCGTAGCGCATCTTTTTGACGGCAAACGGCATGAGGTGCCGCTGCAGGCAAAAAACCTGACCGCTAATACCGCTGTCCTCGGCTAAATTTTGAGCGCGACATGAATACCCAATGGAACGACAACCAACCCATCTATCGCCAGTTGAGAGATCGAATGGTTGCGCTAATCCTTGAGGGTGTTCTGAAGGAAGGGGACCCCATACCTTCTGTGCGAAATGTTGCCGCTGATTACCGTCTCAATCCGCTCACGGTGCTTAAGGGCTATCAGCAATTGGTCGAAGAACATCTGGTAGAGAAGCGTCGCGGGCTGGGCCTATATGTAAGCCCAGGCGCAAGGACTCTATTGTTAGCGGGCGAGCGCGAACGTTTTCTACGCGATGAATGGCCGCAGGTTTTGGCTACTATTCACCGACTTGGATTCTCTGCCGAAGAACTGTTCGCGCAAACACCTGCATTGACTCACCAAGTGCCGCCGCCTCGCGGTTGAGCCTCACCGAAGGGTCCTCATTATGACTGTATTAATAGAAGCTCAAGAACTGACTAAGCGATATGGATCCCACCTGGCTCTAGACCACGTCAATTTTAAGGTGGAGACAGGCCGAATTGTCGGTCTAATCGGCCCCAACGGTGCCGGAAAAACTAGCGCGATGCGCGCTATTTTGGGATTGAGTAGTTACGCTGGGCACCTACGAGTCCTAAATCAGGATCCGCAGCGTGATCGCGCCAATATTATGCGCGACACCTGCTTTATGGCGGATGTGGATGTGCTGCCATCGTGGCTACGGGTAGATCAGGCTATCGATTTTTATGCTGGCGTGCACCCGCGTTTTCGTCGCGACAGAGCACTGGCTTTTTTGGCGAAGACCGCAATTACCTATGCTCACCGAGTCCGTGAGCTTTCTAAGGGTATGAAGACACAATTACATCTGGCGCTTACCATGGCGATCGACGCAAAACTACTGATACTCGATGAGCCAACTCTGGGGCTCGATTTGTTGGCCCGTCGTAGTTTTTATGACGCGTTGGTGAATGACTATATGGATGAGACCCGAACAATTTTATTGACCACTCATCAAGTCGAGGAAGTCGAAAATCTATTAACCGATGTGATGTTTCTCGCACAGGGCAAAATTGTGCTCAATGCACCGCTTGAGGAATTGGCAACTCGCTATGTAACGGTAGCGGTCAGTCCTGATGCTTTGGTGGCGGCACGTGCTGAACGACCCTTCTATGAGCAACGGGCTATGGGCAAAACGATTTTATATTTCGACCAACCCGACCTATCTAAATTAACCTTATTGGGCGAATTGCGCACCCCAAGTGTTTCCGATTTGTTCGTTGCCAAATTATCCGGAACAACAGTATGAAAAACTATCAATGGTTGATCAGACGCGAATTTTGGGAAAATAAAGCTATCTGGATAATGCCTGCTGTACTTGGAGCTTTGCTAGTACTCACATCGCTGTTTGGCACGGTGACAGGAGATATTCATGTAGCTGGAAATGGTGCTGCGTCGGGAATACCACTGCTATTGAGCGGAAAAGTATTGCTATTAAGCGTTAGTTCCATTTTCTTCATGTTGATGTCTATTTATTCAACTTGGTACTTGCTTGATAGCTTGTATGCCGACCGCAAAGATCGCAGTGTACTATTTTGGAAATCCTTACCCATTACCGACACCGAAGTGGTCTTATCAAAATTGCTGACTGCATTGGTCGTCATTCCCATGGTGTATTGGGTCGCAGCAAATCTCACCGCGCTATTAGTGGCTTTTATTGTGGCGGTGAGGGCGGGGGCAGCGATCGGTAGCACTCTGTGGCATCTTGATCTGTGGCTGCAAATTGAGATTCTGTGGATCTATGTGATTATTACCGCCGCCATTTGGTACCTACCGGTTGCGGCGTGGTTGATGCTAGTTTCGGCTTGGGCGAAGCGCGCTGTGCTGCTATGGTCCGCACTGCCGCTAATAGCAGTGCTGTTAGTGGAGCGCTGGCTTTTCGGCAGCCAAATACTTGCGCATCTGCTGCTTAGCCGAACCTTCACCGGTTTCCTGCCCGCAATTTTTGCTAGTCGTGGTGATCCGACGGATACCCTAGTGAACAGCCCAGGTCCCATCTGGTCGGTGATGGACCTAGCGGGTTTCGTGTCGAGCCCTGCTGCTTGGATAGGCGTACTGGTTGGAATTGCACTCCTTTATGGCGCTATTCAAATGCGCTTGCGGCGTATCGAGTAATGAAATGAGCATTGGTATCGAGGCCGGTTGCGTGCAAAATAGCGTGCTCGAATTGGTTTTTCAAAAAAAGGGGCCGTAATGTATAAGACCAAAATAGATCTTTCGGAAAAAATACGCCGTAACGTCATTGTCATTCTCAATGATCGTCTGGCGGAAGCTATTGATTTACAGAGCCAGATAAAACAAGCCCATTGGAATGTGAAAGGCCCGCAGTTCATATCACTACACGAGCTGTTCGATAAAATATCGGACCAGGTGCTTGAGCATATTGACGACATCGCTGAGCGCATCACCAGTTTAGGGGGTACCGCTGAGGGTACGGTAGCGGTGGCGGCACGACGCAGTAAGCTTAAAAATTATCCCTTAAGTGTGACATCGGGACGCGATCATTTAACGAACCTATCGACCCAGCTGGCGACTTGTGGAAAAGCGACTCGCGCGGCTATTGAGGCAACCGATTCTATAGGCGATGCTGATACCGCCGACTTATTGACCGGAATCTCGCGCGATCTAGACAAGAATCTTTGGTTTCTCGAGGCGCATTTACAAGAGAGGACTTAAGATCAACCCAACAAATAGGCAAAATAACTGTTGCGTAATCGATTGAGAGGATCGGTACGCTGGCGAAGTGCGCGGAATAACTTAACGCGATCGCCGAATGCCTTGTTGACGTGCTCTGTTTGCAATGCGCGTGTTTGATTGAAGGTAGGGATGCCGCCAAGCGCGGACGCAAAATCATTAAAGTCAATAAGGAAGTCATCCCAACCCTTCTCGCCGGTTGAGGACGGCTCTAACGTAAACATGGGGCCGTCGAAGCTGGCACTAAAAAGCGAGCCACGGTCTTGATGAAGTCGGCTTGCGCCAACCACCAAATTGCAGCGATAACGATGCTCTTTGTAATAGGCTTTGCAAAAAGTGAAGTACTCGCTCAATATTTTGGGAAAATCTGTTTGCGGGAAAGCCCACAGACTGTAGGTGTAGCGAGACTTCCAGGCCTCTTGTGGTAAGTCGCGCATCCATTCATGTGCGTACATAACGACACCACGGGTACCTCGGTCAATGGTGGCTCGCAGCGCGCGCTGGACTCCCGATAAAACTGCGGAGGTTAAACCGGGAGCAGCCAGTATGCTCCCCACTGATGACCCAAATGCTGGCAATACATTGCGCATGACGGATTTGCGTATCTGCCAGATTCCGGAGCGACTAGTGCTTAGCGTCTCATCAAGGGTACGGCTTTCGACGGTGATACGATCGTTGAAAGGTGAAATATGCAATCGCAACGCCCCTGGCGCATTCACGATGCTGTTAAAGCGAGCGCCAAATTCGGCGAGTGTCATCACTTGGTAGTCAATTTTAATCGGCGTGAGAGGCTGTACACGCAGCACTACCTCGTGCACTACGCCCAGTAGTCCGTAACTCGAGCGCAACACTCGCATCAGATCGCGCTGAGACTCAGCGATGACCATTTGCTTGCCTTGCGGCGTAATTAATTTAAGCTCTGTTACCAACGACGACAGTTGCGCAACGCCTTTGGTATAAGAGGCTTGTGGAAGTGTGGTAACCGCCAGTGCGCCGAGTGAAATCTGGTTGATTTCTGGAGTTAAAGCCAATTCTTGGCCGCGCTCAGCTAGTGCACGCACTAGGGTGC
>JAYVYN010000056.1:0-21278 GCA_043784265.1 Gammaproteobacteria bacterium
CGTTGCTAAGCTGCAATTTTGGCGCAGCGGATGAACACTTAATTGTTGCGAGTGAACTGGTTACCACCGTGATGCAGAAGCTCGGCCTTAAGCACTGGCAAGTGCTAGCGGTGGCTAAGGGAGCCGCTCTTGAGAATTTATTGTTGCAGCACCCATTTTACGATAGGCAAATTCCGGTGGTGCTCGGCGAGCATGTGACACTCGATGCAGGCACGGGCGCAGTTCACACGGCACCGGGGCATGGCTTGGATGACTATGTAGTCGGGCGTCGCTACAATTTAGAAGTCGAAAACCCCGTCGGGGGCGACGGGCGCTTTTTACCCACCACGCCGCTGTTCGCCGGTGAGCAGGTGTTTGAGTCTAACGCGCATGTAATCGAGGTGCTGAAAGCGCACGGAGCGTTGTTGAAAGCGGAGCCGTACCAGCATTCCTATCCGCATTGCTGGCGGCATAAGACGCCGGTGATTTTTCGAGCGACCCCGCAATGGTTTATTAGCATGGAGCAGGCGGGGTTACGTCGAGACGCACTTGCGGCTATACCGAAGGTTAAGTGGATGCCGAGCTGGGGTGAGCAACGGATTAGCGGCATGATTGCTGGTCGCCCGGATTGGTGTGTCTCGCGCCAGCGTACTTGGGGTGTACCGATTCCGTTATTCGTGCACAAGGAATCAAACCAATTGCATCCTGAGACGGCACGCTTGATCGAGGCCGTGGCACAAAGGGTCGAGAGTGAGGGCATCGATGCCTGGTTTGATCTGGAACCGGCAACGCTGCTGGGCGCGGAGGCGGAGCTCTATGATAAGGCCACCGATGTGATGGACGTGTGGTTTGATTCCGGAGTAGCGCATCACTGCGTGGCAAAAATGCGCCCTGAGATTGGATTCCCGGCGGACCTGTATTTGGAGGGTTCGGATCAACATAGAGGTTGGTTTCATAGCTCATTGCTCACCTCGGTGGCGATGCATGGTGTGGCACCGTATCGTCAGGTGCTTACGCACGGGTTCACGGTGGATGAAAAAGGCCGCAAGATGTCGAAGTCGATCGGCAATATCTTGGTGCCGCAAAAGCTCACCAGCACTTTGGGGGCCGATGTCGTGCGGCTGTGGGTAGCGGCCACGGATTATTCGAATGAAATGAGTGTTTCGGATGAAATTTTCAAACGCATGGCGGATTCTTATCGTCGCATGCGTAATACTCTGCGGTTTCTGTTGGGCAATTTACATGGTTTTGACCCGCAGCAGCACGCTGTGGCTAACCATGACTTGGTATCGATTGATCGTTGGGCTGTGAAAAAAGCCGCGGATTTACAAGCGGCGCTGATTGACGATTATCGCAATTACGCGTTTCACAGCATCTATCAGAAAATCCATAATTTCTGCGTAGTGGAACTCGGTGGGTTTTATTTAGACATTATTAAAGATCGGCTCTACACCACGGGTACGCATAGCCTGCCGCGACATTCGGCCCAGACCGCGCTCTATCATATCGCGCAAGCGATGGTGCGTTGGATTGCGCCGATCTTAAGCTTTACAGCCGAAGAGGTTTGGAGCTTTATGCCGGGTGAGCGCAATGAATCGGTATTCTTAAATACCTGGCATGAGTTGCCGGTGGGCGTAGCGGATACGGCTATTAATTGGCCTCGATTAATTGTATTGAAGGCGGATGTGGCGGGGGAATTGGAGCGGCTACGTAGTGCCGGTGCGATCGGTGCGCCGCTCGAGGCCGCAGTTACCGTGTATGCGACTAAGGCACAGGCAATTCACTATCAAGCGTTACAGGACGAGTTGCGATTTTTATTGATTACGAGTCAGGCCACGGTAGTCGTGGTTGATGCACCACCGCCCAGCGCGGCGCGGAGCAGCGAAGAAGGCGTATGGATTGAAGTGCTACCGTGTACCGGAACTAAATGTGTACGCTGTTGGCATTTGCGCACGGATGTCGGAACTGATGCCCAGCATCCTGGGTTGTGTGCACGCTGTGTGGTGAATGTGGAAGGCCCGGGCGAGGAGCGTGAATTCGCATGAGCTTAATTCAAGTGGGCAGGAACGCGCGTTGGTTGCTGTTGTCCGGCTTAGTGATTGTCTGCGATCAGCTCAGCAAGAGTTACATTGCCAATAATTTTGATGATTCTACGGTTATTCATGTATCACCCGTATTGGATATCATTCGGGCCTTTAATCCGGGCGCTGCGTTTAGTTTTTTGGCGCACCAGTCGGGGTGGCAGCGTTGGTTCTTTGTCGCCTTGGCATTGGGCGTCAGCCTGGGGATTGCCGCGTGGCTGGTTCGCCTGCCTAAAAATACCCACGCGCTAATGGCAGGTGGGTTGGCATTGGTGTTGGGTGGCGCAATCGGTAATGTGATTGACCGAATTCGATTGGGTCAGGTGATTGACTTCATTCTTGTGCACTGGAACCAAGCCTATTTCCCGGCTTTTAATGTCGCGGATTCAGCGATTACGGTGGGGGCGGGTTGTTTGTTGTTAGATGCATTGCTGGAAAGTCGGCGTAAGGCGCAATGAAAATATTGCTCGCCAATCCGCGAGGGTTTTGTGCCGGTGTGGATCGTGCTATTGATATTGTTGAGCGCGCCATTGAGCTATTTGGGTCGCCTATCTATGTTCGCCATGAGGTGGTCCACAATAAGTATGTGGTGGAGCGACTGCGGGCGGTGGGTGCGGCGTTTGTGGATGAACTGACCCAGGTTCCCGACGGTGCCACGGTAATATTCAGTGCGCACGGGGTGGCCAGAGCGGTGCAACTGGAAGCTAAAAAGCGCTTGCTGAATGTGTTTGACGCCACCTGTCCTTTGGTGACTAAAGTACACATGGAGGTCACGCGCTACGCCCAGGACGCACGCGAGGTGTTTTTGATTGGCCATGCGGGTCATCCAGAGGTGGAGGGCACTATGGGTCAGTTTGATGCAACGCTTGGCGGCAGTATTTATTTGGTGGAGACTGCTGGGGACGTTGCGGGCTTGGCGGTGCGTAATCCACAGCATGTGGCTTTCGTCACTCAGACGACGTTATCGGTAGATGATACGGCGTCCGTGGTGTTGGCTTTACGTGCGCGGTTTCCGGCCTTAAAGGCGCCAGTGAAAGAGGATATTTGTTACGCCACTCAAAATCGTCAGGATGCGGTCAAGGAGTTAATTGCGCGCTGTGAGGTGTTGGTGGTGGTCGGATCTGAGGCCAGTTCAAATTCTAATCGCCTGCGCGAACTGGCCGATAAGGTGGGTAAACCTGGCTACTTGGTCGACGGGCCTGAAAATCTGCAGCGCTCGTGGTTTGACGGTGTTGCGGCCGTGGGAGTCACTGCCGGAGCCTCGGCACCCGAGATTTTGGTGCAAGGGGTCATCGCTCAATTGCGCGCGTGGGGCGGTGATTGGGCGGAAGAATTGGCTGGAAGGGAGGAGCATGTGGTTTTCGGGCTGCCGAAAGCCTTGCGTGATGTCGCAAAACGCGGCGGTAGCCTTTCGTCGGTAGGCGGCGCGGGTTAGAATACTGCTCGTTTTCAAAGTACGCCGCAATAGCTCAGTTGGTAGAGCAACGCATTCGTAATGCGTGGGTCAGGGGTTCGAATCCTCTTTGCGGCACCAATTTATTTGCGGTTTTAAAACCTTTCGTCGCGGTCCATTGTTCGGCGGCCCAAATTCGAACCCCTGACAGACAAAATGCCGGTTCGACAAATTGGCGCAGCCAATTTGATCGCCGGTCGGGCCGGCGACCCGAAGGGCGAGGCGCGTAGCGCCAAGTAATCCTCTTTGCGGCCCAAATTCGAACCCCTGCCGGGCGTGCGGGCATACTCTGTATGGCAATGGTCTGTCATTAACCCGTAAAATTGCGATGTCATGTGCACTATAATCTCCAAAGTACTCGCTACAGCGGCGTTAATCGCTGTTTCGCTCTCCGTAAATGCTAGCGAAAATGCTGCCGAAAATGTAGATATTCTGCATGCCAAACCCTGGAAACTCACGCTAGGGGATTATTTTTACGGCGGGTATTCTGGTCAGGACTTGAACCTTCGATGGCGCCATCGTGACACCGATCTCTGGCTCGGTGCCTATCATGACCCTGTATTCGGCTCGCAAACCCGGGGAGGTCTCGACTCTTCGTTCAATATTTCGCCCTTACTGCAAGTGCAGCCTTCGCTACAGTGGGCAACGAAGGGCTTTGTGGGTGGCAGCATTAATTTCATCGTGGGCGACGCCTGGTTTGGACTTTTCGGTATCGGCCGCACTAATCTTAAGCCCTATTTCAATATAAATTTTGATCCGAATGATGCACTGACGCTAGGTGCCGGCCACCGTACCGCTGCAGGTGATGTTTATTCAGTGTTTGTGGTCGAAGATGACCGTCTGCACACTCGGCAACAAGATTGGCATGCTAACGTGCGTTTGTATTTTGGTGAGCATCGCGCCACCGTCGACGTACTTCGAAAAAGCGGTGTAAGTGACGCAGGCCCGATTGTCGGTTGGGGCGCCAGTGTTACATGGGACTTCCCTAGGTGGTTCGTGCGTGTGGCACGCGACCCATATCAAAATTTCGCTGCGCAAAATGCTTGGCGAGTGGCTACCGGAGTACGGTTTTGATTGGCTTTCCAGCTGTGCCAGTCCTACAGTTGCTAATATTTTGTAGGAGTTTGCCATACCCACTATAGGCACTCTATGGCAGAAGCCTTGGCTTGTAACCGCTACCGTTTGGTTATGAAAAACACACCTGACAGCGTCGGCGATGACATCGGTGCGACCAGCATCGACGAAGTATTGTCTCCCATGGACCATTTTTTGTATAAAACCGTGGCTATCTTCCCTGTTTTTGCTGAGGCCGCAAAAGCGATAACGGTTTTGAATACCGGCGGCATTGGCAACAATAGGATAAGTTTGCTCGGTCGTGAACAAGAGCATTGGCAGGAAAATTTAAAGTTAGAGTGGGAGACATTGAGTCCCGCGAAAGGTGCATTGGTGGGTGCGGCGTTGGGCGCAATACCGGGGTTAGTACTGGTTAGCGGCATAGCGCTAACAGGCGGTGCTGGGTTACTGGTTGCAGGTCCGATTTTTGCCGTTATGTCGACACTTGGTATGGGTGCATTGTCCGGCGGTATGATGGGAGCTGCGTCAAAAGCTTTAAATACTGAAGAAACCATACAGGACCTTGAACAAGAGGTCACACACGCGCTGGGTAAGGGCAATTGGGTGCTTATTGTCCATGGCCACACAGAATCTGAAGCCAAGCTTGCGCAGACGTTATTACCGCAGAGTCGCATTGTTCAGGATCAAGAATCACTAGCTCAGCAACCGTCTGCTGTCGTTGCAGAGCAGATAAACGTCGAGAAGCATCGGAAGGTGGTAGAGGAAGCTATCGCGTCGGTGGAAAAAATATCCAACGTCCCAATGCACGAGATGATTCGAGATATTGATAAAATAGACGATACAACGACTAAGCAGGTCATCCAAGAAGCCTTAAAGAGCATTTCAACTGCTACTGACCTCGACACAGATCAAATTGCTGAAATTTTTGAACAGAACAAGGACAAGGGCGTACACCAAATCGTAAGTCGCCTTCTTGAGCAAAGTAAACTTAACAGGGCTGCTTGGTAGTAGTCAGGCAAAATTTGAGTTGAGCTTACTGAAAACACTCAGGTAGCAATTCAAGGGTCAGAGAGATAGCCTAATCGTAGGGCTAATCTCCTAAATTTTCACAGATTTATCACATCCATCAATCTACAGTAGTGCAACAACACTGGAGCGCATTGCTATGGATGTAATTTATTTATCGATGCTGGCTGGCTTATATCTTATTACCCACGCTCTTGTTTGGGCGATTGCACGACTGGGTAAAATGACATGAGTGGCATGTATTGGTTCACGGGTCTGCTGGCACTATTTCTATTTGGCTACCTAGTGTACGCCTTGCTTAAGGCGGAGAAATTTTGATGACTCCAAGCGCCCTTTTCGTTGCCCTTTTAATCTTGTTTCTGGCGCTTGTGGTGGCGTGCGCTCGACCGCTGGGCGTTTATATAGCGGATGTGATGGAGGGTAAGCCTAATTTTGCGCAACGCTTAGGAAGTCGGGTTGAGAGATTTTTTTACCGCGTCTGCGGGGTCGACCCTCGCGTAGAAATGACTTGGAAACAATACGCTATTGCTTTGCTAATCTTCAACGTGCTGGGCGCGTTTATTATTTTTGCGTTGCAGCGCCTGCAATTCTTTTTGCCGTTCAATCCGCAGAAACTCGCTGCTGTCACTCCTGACTCATCATTTAACACGGCTATTAGTTTCATTACCAACACTGACTGGCAAGGCTACGCGGGTGAATCAACCCTCGGTTATTTGGTGCAGATGGCCGGTCTTACGGTACAGAATTTTCTTTCTGCGGCGACAGGGCTTGTCGTAGCAATCGCACTTATCCGCGGCTTTGCACGCCATACTCTTGCGACGATCGGCAATTTTTGGGTTGATATTACTCGCGCAACTCTATACCTGCTATTCCCGCTCTCAGTAATCCTGGCTCTCGTGCTCGCAAGTCAAGGCGTTATTCAGAATTTTGACGCCTATAAAAATGCAACAACGGTCGAGAAAGTTGTTTATCAGAATCCTAAAGCCGACCCGGCAGGCAATCCTATTAAAGATGCGACTGGAAATGCAGTCACCGAGACTGCGACCACCCAGATACAAACGTTACCCATGGGTCCAGTAGCGAGCCAAGAATCGATCAAAGAAATAGGCACCAACGGCGGAGGATTTTTCAATGCGAACTCCGCACATCCCTACGAGAATCCGACCCCGTTTACTAACTTGGCTGAGATGCTGGCAATCTTCATTATTCCCTTCGCCTTAACTTTTACGTTCGGTAAGATGATAGGAGACGCGCGCCAAGGCTGGGCCCTTATAGCCGCCATGTTGATCCTATTCGTGCCACTAGTGATGATGGCTTTCCACGCCGAACAGGCTGGGAATCCCCTTGTCGAAAAAGTAGGAATTGATCAGGCCGCAAGTGCTATTTCGTCGGGTGGTAACCTGGAAGGTAAGGAGGTTCGTTTCGGTATTGCTGCTTCCGCTTTGTTCGCGGCTGTCACCACGGCGACCTCTTGCGGCGCGGTGAATAGCATGCACGACTCGATGCTGCCGTTAGGCGGCTTGGTGCCGCTGTTTCTGATGCAGCTAGGAGAAGTTGCGCCCGGCGGAGTAGGTACTGGACTGTATTCAATACTGGTGTTTGCGATTCTTGGCGTCTTTATTGCCGGACTGATGATTGGCCGAACGCCAGAGTATTTAGGAAAGAAAATCGAAGCTTTTGAAATGAAAATGGCTTCTATTTTTATACTTACAACACCTTTCATCGTGCTAATCGGTACCGCAGTAGCGGTCATGACGATCGACGGAAAAGCGGGGGTCGCCAATCCCGGGCCGCATGGCTTTAGCGAAATCCTGTATGCATTTAGTTCAGCTGCAAACAACAACGGCAGCGCGTTCGCCGGTCTTTCGGCTAACACGGTTTTCTACAATGTGGCGACCGCGCTGGCAATGTTCATTGGCCGTTTCTGGCCAATCGTCGCAGTACTAGCAGTTGCGGGTTCCTTAGCAGCGAAGAAGCGCGTGCCGGTTACCGAAGGTACGATGCCAACACATGGCCCGCTTTTTGTCTCGCTACTGATCGGTTCCATTGTCTTAATCGGTGTATTGACATACGTCCCGGCCTTGGCGCTAGGTCCCGTGATCGAGCATTTAATGTTGTTCTCAACCAAGTAAGTATTTCTATGTCACGGCAACAATTATCGTTATTTAATTTTAAGCTCATCGGCCCGGCGTTGTTGGAGTCGGTATATAAATTGGATCCTCGCGTCCAATGGCGCAATCCTGTGATGTTCGTCGTTTACCTGGGGACAGTCGTCACCGGGGTGCTATGGGTTCAGGCCATCAGGGGGCAAGGTGAAGCATCAGCGGCCTTCATTCTGGCGATCACGATCTGGCTATTGTTCACGGTTTTATTCGCTAATTTCGCAGAGGCGCTGGCTGAAGGCCGTAGTCGTGCTCAGGCAGCCTCGTTGCGCGACATGCGTCAGACGGTACTTGCCAAGCGGTTTGTCGACCCTACCCGCGTACGCCGCGACACGCTGTCGGTTAAGGCGGAGGACTTACGCAAGGGGGACATTGTTTTTGTCGAGGCGCAAGATGTAATACCGGTTGATGGTGAGGTGGTCGAGGGCGCGGCTTCAGTTGACGAGAGCGCTATTACGGGTGAGTCTGCGCCGGTGATTCGGGAGTCGGGTGGTGACTTTAGTTCGGTGACGGGCGGTACTAAATTACTGTCCGATTGGATCATTGTAAAGGTGACAGTCAATCCAGGGGAAACCTTTCTTGATCGAATGATATCGATGGTTGAGGGCGCCAAGCGGCAAAAAACTCCAAATGAGATTGCGCTCACTATTTTGCTGGTCGCTCTGACCATGGTATTCCTCGTAGTGATTGTGACGCTGCTGCCTTTTTCGCTTTTTAGCGTCGAAGTCAGTAAGGCCGGAACTCCTGTCACGATTACGGTGCTGGTGTCTCTACTTGTTTGCTTGATTCCGACCACTATTGGTGGCCTTCTGTCGGCGATTGGGGTAGCGGGCATGAGCCGAATGATGCAGGCGAATGTAATTGCCACCTCAGGCCGTGCTGTCGAGGCTGCGGGCGATGTGGATGTATTGCTGCTCGATAAGACCGGAACCATCACGCTGGGCAACCGCCAGGCCGCAGCATTTCTTCCAGCCCCTGGCGTGACCGAGCAAGAGTTAGCGGACAGCGCGCAGCTCGCATCGCTTGCAGACGAGACGCCGGAAGGGCGCAGTATTGTGATACTCGCCATGCAAAGGTTCAATTTGCGTGAACGGGAGCGTAATACGCTGGGACTTGTTTTTGTGCCGTTTTCAGCACATTCCAGAATGAGTGGCGTTAATGTCGGCGAGCGTCAAATTCGCAAAGGAGCTGCCGATGCGATTGTCAAATATGTAGGTGCTCTAGGCACGACTTTCCCGGAAGCCGTTGAGGATACTGTGCAGCGCGTTGCACGCAAAGGTTCGACTCCGCTGGTTGTTGCCGATGGTAAGCGAGTTTTGGGTGTTATCGAGCTTAAGGACGTCGTCAAAGGGGGCATTAAGGAGCGCTTCGCCTCCTTAAGGCAGATGGGCATTAAGACAATTATGATAACGGGCGATAATCGGCTAACAGCCGCTGCCATTGCGGCAGAGGCAGGTGTAGATGATTTTCTTGCCGAAGCCACGCCGGAAGCGAAGCTCAAGCTAATTCGCGAATATCAAGCTCAGGGGCGTCTCGTTGCTATGACCGGTGACGGCACCAATGACGCGCCAGCACTTGCGCAGTCGGATGTGGCAGTCGCGATGAATACCGGCACGCAGGCAGCCAAAGAGGCCGGGAATATGGTCGATCTTGATTCTAATCCGACTAAGCTGATCGAGATCGTTGAGATTGGTAAGCAAATGCTAATGACGCGGGGCGCGTTAACAACATTTTCTATTGCGAATGATGTCGCGAAGTATTTTGCGATCATTCCGGCAGCGTTTGCAGTGACCTACCCACAGCTTGCGGCGCTCAATATTATGCATTTGGCAACGCCAAAATCAGCAATATTATCGGCAGTGATTTTTAACGCGTTAATCATTGTTGTGCTAATTCCCTCAGCTATCAAAGGGGTCAAGTACCGGGCGTTGGGTGCGGCTGCTTTACTGCGACGTAATCTGCTGATTTATGGACTCGGTGGCATCATTGTGCCATTCCCTGGCATCAAATTAATCGATATGTTCTTGTCGGCAACCGGAATGGCTTGAGGAGGTTCATTGTGTTTTTTCGACTTATCCGACCTGCATTTTGCCTACTCATCGTCATGACGGTTTTGCTTGGCTTGGTGTATCCCGCGCTAATTACCGGTGTCGCAAAACTGGCCTTTCCGTATCGTGCTGCCGGTAGCCTTTTATACAAGGACGGCAAATTGATCGGCTCAAATTTGATTGGTCAGAGTTTCGTTGATCCGAAATATTTTTGGGGTCGTCCTTCTGCCACGACGCCGCAACCCTATAACGGTATAGCGTCTTCCGGGTCGAACCTAGGTCCACTAAATCCAGCGTTAATCGAGGCTGTTAAAGTTAACGCTAAGGCACTCAGTGACGCCGATCCCGCCAACCATCAGCGTATACCGGTTGATCTTGTTACGGCGTCAGCGAGTGGGCTAGACCCTGATATCACTGAAGCAGGCGCGCGCTACCAGGTGGCGCGGGTTGCACGCGTGCGGGGTATCGCGCGTGAACGAATTGAGGCACTGATCTCGGCTCAATTGCAGGGCCGCCTGCTAGGTTTAATCGGGGAACCGCGTGTTAATGTGCTCGGACTCAATCTTGCGCTTGATCAAATAAAGTGAGAAATTCAGATGGCAATTGATGGCTGAGGGCAACCGCCGCAATCCAGATGCTCTTTTGGTCGACGTGCAGCGCGAAGAGGCGCGTGCGCGGCGTGGTCGACTGCGCATTTTCTTTGGTGCCTCGGCTGGCGTAGGCAAGACGTACTCTATGCTCGAAGCGGCCCGCGCAGCACAGGTGGGCGGTGCCGAAATTGTTGTTGGGTACGTTGAACCGCACGGACGGGTCGAGACCGAACGTCTACTTGCGGGGCTAGAACAGATCCCTCTATTAGCAGTTAGCTACCGTGGTCTTACACGAAACGAGTTTGACCTTGATGGCGCGCTGCGTCGGGCACCCGCCATCATTCTGGTCGACGAGCTCGCACACTCAAATATCGCCGAAGGCGAGCCGCGACCGCGTCATGCTAAACGCTGGCAGGATGTCGAGGAACTACTCGATGCCGGTATCAATGTCTGGACCACACTTAACGTGCAACATCTGGAAAGTCTGAATGATGTGGTTGCTGGCATTACCGGTGTACGCCAGCAGGAAACTATCCCTGATCGGATATACGATGAGGCCGCGGAAATTGAATTAGTCGATCTGTTGCCTGAGGACTTGTTGGCACGGATAAAAACCGGCAAGGTATATGTTTCGGACCAAGTGGCAACCGCTACGGAGCGGTTTTTTCGAATTCCTAATTTGCTTGCATTACGCGAACTCGCATTGCGTCGCACGGCTGACCGTGTGGATGCTGCGGCCCAAGAATACCAGGGTAAGGAACGGCTATCGCAGCCGTGGTTGGCGCGCGATCGATTCTTGATTGCCGTTGCGCCGGATGATCAAGCGGAGCAACTGGTGCGTTTTGGTAAGCGTTTTGCCGACGCGCTTGATGCGGAATGGGTTGTGGTATCGGTTGAGACGCCGGATCTTCTGAAGCTCTCTGAGCGTGAACGTAACCGACGTATCGATGTGCTGCGTCTCGCTGAATCGCTCGGCGCACAGAGCGTTACACTCGGTGGCCCTTCGGCCGCTGAGACCTTAATCGAGTATGCTCACATGCGCAACATTACGCGTGTGGTCGTCGGTGAGGTAAAACGCTTGGGCTGGCGGGCATGGCTACGTCGTTCGACGGCAACCGAACTTGTGCGTCGCGGGCGTGGGTTTGATGTTTCAGTGATCGCGCGTCAAGAGGTGCGCGCGGCTCAGAGCCGCGATCGACCGAGCAGCGGTCCGGTCGAGGTTCGCTGGCGGAGCTATTGGGCTTCGCTTTTGATTACAGCGCTCTGCACAGGAGTGGCAGCGCTGATGTACCCGTATTTCGCGTTGACGAACCTCGTAATGGTGTACCTACTCGGGGCGACCGTTGCTGCTTTGAGGCTTGGACGCGGTCCCGCCAGCGCCACCTCAATCGCGAATGTGATTGCGTTCGATTTTTTCTTTGTGCCGCCTCGGTTTAGCTTTGTGGTTAGCGATTTTGAATACCTCATTACATTTTCGGTGATGTTGGTGGTGGCACTGCTGATCGCGAACCTGGTGGCCAACGTTCGCGCACAGACACGGGTCGCTGGTGCCCGCGAAAGGCGGACATCGTCGCTCTATGCGATGAGTCGCGAGCTTGCAGCCACACGCAGCTTTGCTAACCTCACCGGGGTCGCTATCAAACATGTGGCCGAGACTTTTGCGAGTGAGGCGGTGGTGTTAATGCCGGACGCGAAAGGGCGTCTGCATCATCCGCCAGGTGCCGCGCCTAGCGGGGCACTCGCAGGCGCTGACCTGTCCGTTGCACAATGGGTCTTCGATCATGGCCAACCGGCGGGGCTTGGTACCGATACGCTGCCGGCGGCACCGGCACAGTATTTGCCTCTGACGGGCACCCGTAGGACGCTCGGTGTCGTCGCCGTCCGTCCAACTCAGAGGCGTCGCCTGTTGTTACCTGAGCAGCGCCACCTTCTTGAGACATTTGCCGGTCAAATTGCGCTCGCAGTCGAACGTTCACAGGTCGCAGAGGAAGCTGAGGTCGCACGGGTCGCTGTGGAAACTGAAAGCTTGAGAAACACCTTGCTTGCGTCAATTTCGCACGACTTACGCACGCCACTCGCAGTGATTACAGGCGCTAGCAGTGCCCTCATTGATCCTGGCCTCCACTTGGATGCAGAGGCGCGCGCGCAGTTGGCGCGTTCGATCGATGCCAAGGCACGTGAGATGTCTGAACTCATATCAAACGTTCTCGACCTTATGCGGTTCGAGTCCGGCGAAGTACGCCTGAGAGTCGATTGGCAAACTGTAGATGACCTCGTCGGTACCGCTCTCGCACGTCTCGGGCGCTTTAGTAATCATCCGATAGAAGTGGTTCTGCCCGCCGAACTGCCGCCAGTGTATGTTGACGCACCGCTTATCACCCAGGTTCTTGTGAATTTACTCGAGAACGCTATCAAACACACGCCGGCGGGGACGCAGATCAGTGTCTCGGCTGTATCGGAGAGCGAGAAGGTTCGAGTTTCGGTCACTGATACCGGGCCCGGGTTGCCGCTGGGTGACCCGCAGAGGTTGTTCGCTAAATTTCAACGCGGTCGTGAGGAGAGTAATACTGGAGGCGCTGGTTTGGGACTCGCCATCTGTAAAGCCATTCTGCATGCGCACGGGGGAAGCATTTGCGCGTCACAACGTCCTGGTGGCGGCGCATGTTTTGAATTTACTTTGCCTACGGTGGAGCCGGCTTCGTGACCCAAGCCATGTTTCTCGTGTTAATTGTCGAGGACGACGCTGGCATCCGCAGCGTGCTCCGGACGTTGTTTGAATCACAGAAATATCGGGTAGTTGAGGCGGAGACTGCCACTCGCGGAACCACCGAGGCGCGTAATCACAAGCCGGATCTTGTGGTTGTTGATCTCGGCTTACCCGACCATGACGGACTTGCCGTGATTCGAGCTATTCGCCGATTTTCAATGATGCCCATTTTGGTACTGTCTGCACGTTCCATGGAGACAGACAAAATTGCGGCGTTAGATGCCGGCGCAGATGACTACGTTGCCAAACCGTTTAGTACGCCGGAACTCCTGGCACGCGTACGGGCCGTGCTGCGCCGCAATGCACGCGGCACCGAACTAATGCCGCTGCTGTACCTGGGACCCATCACAATTGATTTAACTAAGCGAACCGCCAAAAGCATCACAGGGATGGTACATCTGACTCCGCTCGAATATCGCGTGATGGACTCACTGGCGCGTAATGCTGGCATGATTGTGACCCAATCCCAGCTCATAAGGGAGGCGTGGGGGCCAGACCATGTGGGCGATAGCCGCGGATTGCGTTCCTATATCAAGATGTTGCGGCAAAAACTCGAGCCTGATGCGCGCCAGCCCCGGTATCTAATCACCGAAGCCGGGGTGGGTTATCGGCTCCAGCTCGATGTCGAACACGAAGCCGTCGATGGCTGAATCGGGCTATGCTGCTGCTAAAATGTATATACTTGGCTTGTCAAAGAGTGTCGTGGGGCTGAAGTGTCTGAAACTCGTGAGCTAGAAGACTTGTTGGAAGCCTGCGGCCGCCGAGACGCAGCCGCATTGAAGGCGCTATATACGCGTACAGCACCGCAATTGCTTGGCATCTTGGTCCGGGTGTTGGGCAACCGCGCTAGTGCCGAAGATGTGTTGCAGGAGGTGTTTGTCAGCATCTGGCAGCGGGCTGGACAGTACGACCAATTTAAGGGGCGAGCCATGAGCTGGATGGTGGCCATCGCCCGCAACCGCGCTATTGATATGCAGCGCAAGTTTCGCCCGACCGTACTACTAGACGCTGCGGAACTTGCGGGGGCCGAGCAATTGCAGGTGACCGGGCCTGCGGAAAATACCGAATTCGGAAGCGCCCGCAGATCACTGGGTCGTTGTCTGGAATTACTCAATACGGCGCAACGCCAGTGTTTATTATTGGCCTACCAGAGTGGGCTGACTCAGGAGCGGATCGCTCTGACAATGAAGCAACCCTTAGGTAGCGTTAAGAGTTGGGTGCGTCGTGGCCTGCAAAGCTTGAAGGGCTGTCTCGAACCATGAATTATAGCGCTGAATTGCTTGACGAACTGGCAGCGCAGTATGCCTTAGGTACCCTACGCCATGCGGCGCGGGCGCGATTTGAACGATTGTGCAATGAACTGCCCGCCGCCCGGGAGGCCCAGCAGCGCTGGGAAGATCACTTACTCCCGTTAGCTTTAGGCATTGTACCCATGGTGCCGTCCACTTTATGCTGGACCCAAATTCAACGTCTAATTGGGTTAGCTTCCAGCGTACCTGCCACGAAGCGTTTCCGGGTCCATTGGTGGCAGGGTGCGCTTGCCGCGAGTCTGGTGGTTGCGGCATTGATAACCGGCCGCTACACGATTTGGAACGAGCCGACTTGGCAGCCGGTGGCGGTGCTGGCTCTACCGAATGCCGCGCCACTATGGCGTATCGAGCGCAGCGCGGACACCCATCAAATTCACGTTCGCACGGTGGGTGCTGTGAGCTTACCTTCTAGTCAGAGCTACGAGCTGTGGGTATTGCCAGCGGGCGCTGGTAACCCAGTTTCGTTAGGTCTATTGCCGCGGGTCGGTGTGGCAGAGCATACCCTAAACAACTTGCAGCGGTCGCGGCTGCTAGCTGCCACCAAGGTAGCGGTGAGTATCGAGCCTTCAGGCGGATCACCGACGGGAGCGCCAACTGGCCCTGTGGTTATCGTTGCGGTCATTTCGCGACCAGTCTAGGTCATTTAGGTTGCCAGAGCCTGATGAAAATTGAGCGCGGCATTGCGGCGGCATTAGGCGCCGCAGTACTGTTTGGGCTCAGCACTCCCATTGCAAAAATACTGCTAGCTAATACAACACCTCTGTTGTTGGCAGGTATTTTGTATACCGGTTCGGGCATTGGACTTGCGATCATACTGGCGTTTAGATCTCTGTCGGCAAAAACCAGCATTAGCTGGCCACATGGAATTGAAGTGTTATGGTTGCTAGGCGCTAGTGTCATAGGTGGCGCTGTTGCTCCGTATTTGCTCCTGATCGGACTGCAATTGACTGATGCCGCTTCGGCGTCCCTTATTTTAAATTTGGAAGGCGTTTTTACAGTCCTATTGGCGTGGTTCTTAACGCATGAAAATTTCGACCGACGCATTGCGATAGGGATGGCGCTTACGGTATCGGGAGGCGTGATTCTATCCATGGGCCCCGAGGCTCGTAGTGCAGGTTTTTTCGGGACATCGGCAATTGTCTTGGCTTGTCTAGCATGGGCCATCGATAATAACCTTACGCGTAAAGTCTCAATCCACGATCCGATGTTCATAGCTTGCGTTAAAGGATTCGTGGCAGGCCCTGCCAGTATTGCTTTGGCATTAAGGCTTGGCGCGCAACTGCCACCTTATTCAACGCTAGTCCCCGCGGCGCTGATTGGCTTTTTAGGCTATGGCTTAAGTTTGAGCCTGTTCATTTTGGCCCTGCGACAACTGGGCACAGCGAGAACAGGGGCTTATTTTTCATTGGCACCGTTTATTGGTGCCACATTAGCAGTAGGTCTTGGTGCTCCTATAAACGTAGCGTTACTGCTTGCAGGAATACTAATGGGCGCTGGCATATGGTTGCATATGATTGAACACCATGAGCACGAACACCGACACGAATTGTTAGAACACGAGCATAGCCACCGACACGACGACCATCATCAACACGCACACGGGCCGGAAGGGGAGGGTCCGGGATCTCATTCTCACCTGCACAGGCATGATCCGCTTCAGCACACTCACCCGCATTATCCTGATTCGCACCACCGCCATTTGCATTAACAAGGTGGCGATTGCAGGTACTACGTCGGAATGAAGGGCCGTACTTTAAGAGGCGTCAGCAGAACTGACTGAGGCGTGGGGGGGGGGATAACTCCTAAAATGAAGCAATTCGCTCCCGACGTAGTAAGCATTACTATAGGCCCCGGGCATAAGTGCGCATGTAGGCGAAACTGGAATAGGTGTGTCGTCGGCGTCGTACACTCATTTTAATGTAGTATGCCAATATTGGTGTCAGTGTCGTCCGACGTACGTAGACTAGTCCCGCTGCTTTTACATAATTTACCCAAGAGAGCAAACTTAATATGTCTTGGTGGATTTTTATCAGAGAGGTGAACGCCAATGATTAACTTACCCAGGTTTGAATCGCCGGGATATCCACAACCTCCGCCGGAACAGCCTCCTCCCACTGACCCCATAATCCCACCAATCAATGCAATAGAAGCCGATTTGAGGTTCAGTGTTTAGACGGGTATCAATTGTTGTTTTGGCAGCGGTATTAATCGCGGTTGTCGGGCTATATTCGATGTCATCGCATTCGGCACTCGCACCGGTCAAGCAATTAGGGGTGCGCGCTTTTCCCGAGGATCAGATAGTACGGGGCGAAGTGCTTGCGGGCGCGGCCAATTGTGCGATTTGTCACACCGGGAAGTCAGGTCAGCTGTTTGCAGGTGGTGTCCCATTTAATACAAAATTCGGTGTAGTTTATTCGACCAATATAACGCCAGATCCGACTACCGGAATTGGCGAATGGTCGGAAGCAGCATTTGCGCGAGCGTTACGCGAAGGTGTCGCGCGCGACGGATCACAGCTCTTTCCTGTGTTTCCCTATGATCATTTCACTAAGGTGAATGACGAGGATGTCAAAGCGATGTACGCATTCATTATGACCCGGCCGGCACTCGTGCGCGAGCCGGAGTCTAATCAATTGGCGTTTCCCCTCAATATACGGGCCTTGCAGATTGGTTGGAAATTGCTGTTCTTTCATCCAGGAGTCTTTCAGGCCGATACCACTCAGACTTCTCAATGGAATCGAGGCTCGTATCTCGCGGAAGGGCTGGGGCATTGTTCTGCATGCCATACGCCACGCAATAGCTTTGGCGCTGAGAATGTTTCCGCAAAATACAACGGGGCCAGCATTGAGGGTTGGTTCGCGCCTGCGCTTAACTTGAATAATTCGGCTCCCCTACCGTGGACTTCGACTGAATTGTATGGGTATTTACGCACTGGAGGGACCGTGTTTCATGGCAGTGCGGCCGGTGTCATGTCTGACATCGTGCACAACGGGTTGGTAAAATTGTCAGACGAAGACCTGCATGCGATGGCGAACTATTTTGCTGCGATTAATGGCTCAGGTGATACGGTTGCTGAGTCCACAAAAATAATTTCAGCATTGAATATTACGTCGGAACATGACGCACAAGCGACTGATCCCGGAGCAAAGATTTATCGCGCTGCTTGTGCCTCATGTCATTACAATCAGGGACTACTGCATATTGAACGCCCTGAACTTGCACTCAATAACGCGCTTACTGCGCCGTCTCCGGCTAATTTTATCCAAGTTGTGTTGCACGGAATTGGCCGAGATGAAGGGTTGCCTGAGTTGATGATGCCAGGATATGCGGCCGCTTTGAGCGATGCTGAAATCGCTGATTTGGCGGTCTATTTGCGCCGTACTCGTACCGCCCAGCCAGCATGGTCTGGTGTAGAAGCCGCGGTCGCTGCGATACGCACAACAGGGGACGGTACATGAGGGAGACACTGACGGTCAACGGCCAAGCCGTGACGGTTGAAGCCGAGGGTAATACGCCTTTGCTGTGGATAATCCGTGACAGCGTGGGTCTGAAAGGAACGAAGTTCGGCTGCGGAATCGGTATGTGCGGTGCATGTACTGTGCATGTAGATGGCAGGGCCATTCGTTCCTGCGTAACCCCAGTAAGCGCTGTACGGGGGGCGAAGATAACGACTATTGAGGGCTTGGATCCACAAGGACAGCACCCCTTACAAAAGGCTTGGATTGCAACCCAAGCGCCTCAATGCGGTTATTGTCAGTCAGGACAAATTATGCAAGCCGCGACCTTATTAAAAGATTTTCCTCATGCTAGCGATCAGGATATTGATAGTGTGATGAACGGTAATTTGTGTCGCTGTATGGCATACGTACGCATTCGAAAAGCCATCAAACTTGCGGCTGTGGAGTTGTTGCAAAATGCATAGTCCAACCTTGGCTTCGCGTCGTGGCTTTCTGATGTTCGCGGCGGGCGCAGGCGTTGCACTAGCGTTTGCTCCTGACAGTTTCGCAAGCACAGATTCGAGTAAGGCTCCCCTCAGTCAGCATTTTGAACCCACTATTTGGTACACCATCGACCCATCTGGCATCGCGACGGTAAACATTATTCGCGCCGAAATGGGTCAGCATGTTGGCACGGCGCTGGCGCGCATCGTAGCCGATGAACTGGAAGTGGATTGGAATTCGGTACGGTTGTTCTACGTCGACTCGGACCCTAAATGGGGTTTGATGGTGACGGGCGGCAGTTGGTCGGTGTCCCAAAGTTTCATGTTATTAAGCCAGGCGGGCGCGGCGGGGCGCATTACGTTGATCGAGGAAGGTGCAAAGTTAATGGGCGTAAGTCCCGATGTCTGTATGGCACGTTCGGGCGTTGTACACGCGGGCGGTCACTCGATAGCCTATGGGGATATTGTACGTCGCGGCGATTTGAGTCGGCGTTTTTCTGCGGAAGATATAAAAAAGATACCGATTAAAAGTCCTAAGGAACGCCGTCTTATCGGAATGCCGAGCGCTGCTATTGATGTGCCGGCAAAAACCAATGGTAGTGCCCACTATGGCATTGATGCAGTTGCGCCAGGAATGGTTTACGCGCGGCCAAAGATTCCGCCGACGCGCAATGGTTCCAAAGTGGTTTCTATTGATGATTCGGCAGCAAAAGCTGTCAAGGGATATATCAAAGCGTTTGCGCTCGATGATCCGAGCGGGACCGTACCGGGGTGGGTAATGGTGGTCGCCGATTCGTTTGTTGGCGCGAGTCGCGCAGCGGATGCGATAACTGTTATTTGGGCGTCCGATGATACGTCACGAGTCTCGGAAAAAGATGTACTCGATCATGGCCGCAAACTCATTGACAATCCGGGCGGAGGATCATCGGTAGTCGAAGACCCCGGGGTTGATGCGGCTTTCTCCGGCGCCCATTCGGTACTCGACAAGACGTACACCACCAGCAGCGTATTGCATTTCCAGCTTGAACCCGTGAATGCGTTGGCATTGGAGAGAGAGGGTCGCTGGGAAATCTATACGGGCAATCAGTGGCAGTCGCTGATTATCCCAATATTGGCTAAAGCTCTTGGCGTAAGCGAAAGCAAGGTGATTATGCGCACTCATTTGCTGGGTGGAGGCTTCGGTCGGCGGCTTAACGGGGACTATGCCGTACCTGCTGCGTTGGCCGCTAAGGTCATGGGCCGACCCGTAAAAATGCTATGTACGCGAGCTGATGATGCGCGTTTCGATTCGATTCGTTCACCCTCGATACAAACGCTACGGATGGCGTTCGATTCGACGGGTGCCGTTATTGGAATGCAACATCATGCAGCGGCTGGTTGGCCTACTCAGGTCATGATTCCTGGGTTTCTCTCCAAAGGAGTCAACGGTGAACCATTCGATCCCTTTTCGATTTCGGGGGCTGATCACTGGTATAACGTGCGGGCGCACCGCGTACGCGCACTATCGAATGATCTCGCCAATCGCACGTTTCGGCCGGGATGGTTGCGCTCTGTGGGACCCGGATGGACTAATTGGGCGCTTGAGAGCTTTATGGATGAAGCGGCGCATTCGTTGGGCGTCGATTCGCTAAATTTTCGTCTCAAGTTGCTGGACGGTGTCGGCAAGAATCAAGGTAGCGAACCCGTAGCAGTAGGGGGCGCTCATCGTCAGGCAGCGGTACTGCAGCGCGTCGCAGAAAAAGCGGGTTGGGGGCAAGAGATGCCCAAAGACTCGGGTCTCGGTATTGCCTCCACTTTTGGGCAAGAACGCTCAATGCCTACTTGGGTTGCATGTGTTGCACGGGTAAGGGTTGATCGCAGTACTGGCATCGTTACCCTAGAGAAATTATACCTGGTGATTGATGCCGGTACTGTGGTGCATCCCGATGGTGCATTGGCGCAAGCTGAGGGTGCAGCCTTATGGGGACTCAGCATGGCGCTACACGAGGGAACGGAGCTTTTTAACGGTCAAGTCCGAGATACCAACTTGAATTCCTATACGCCGCTGCGGATGGGCGATGTGCCAATAATGGAGATTGAGTTCATGCCGAGCATGGATGCACCGGTCGGATTAGGCGAACCCGCCACCACGGTCGTAGGTCCAGCTATAGGCAATGCAATTTTCGCAGCGGTAGGGGCACGATTGCGCCACCTACCTATTCGCCCTGCCGCGGTTTTAAGCGCTTTAGCTAACCCTGCTTAACCTTAAGCATGTTTGTAAATACTGGCCATGTCCTCAGCATGCTCTTCTTCTTTGGCAAGTATGCTTTCCAGCATACGCTTGGTAGTAGGATCCTTATCGCCTATAAATAAAATCATTTCCGTGTAGGACTGGATCGCTACTCGCTCGGCAATAAGATCTTCTTTTACCATCTCCTTTAGCGAACTACCTTCCACATATTCAGAGTGACTGCGCGTATCCAAACCGGCGGGATTAAAATTTGGTTCGCCCCCGAGCTGCACGATGCGCGCCGCGATCTGATCGGCGTGCTCCTGTTCTTCTTGGGCGTGTTCCATGAATTCTTCTTTGACACTCTCCGCCAATGCGCCCTCGGCGCAAAAATAGTGCCGCCGATAACGAAGTACGCAGACAATTTCGGTTGCTAATGCCTCATTTAATAGACGAACGATGGTGGATGTCTCGCCAGCATAACTCGGCGTGACAGCTCCATTTTCAATATGCTCTCGCGCTCGTGCACGCAGCGTTTTAATATTACTCAGAAACGAACTTTCGGCATCTTTCGTTTCGTTTGATTTATCGTCAGAACGCATAGCTTTGTTCATTGGCAAGGATTCCTGAACTAAAGAA
>JAYVYN010000057.1:0-3689 GCA_043784265.1 Gammaproteobacteria bacterium
CTCAAATACGTGCCTTACCCTCACGCACACAAATCACCATGCATAACTGCGATGAAGGCTGGAGCGCAATCGGCCAGTGGACCGGAGTCCAGCTCGCACGTCTATTGGACATTTGCCGTCCCAAAATGAATGCGCGTTACGTGGTATTCCACTGTCTTGACACCCAGGAAGCCGATGGCAATCCCTACTATGAGAGTATCGACATGCTCGATGCGGTTCATCCACAGACTATATTGGCCTACGACATGAATGGCAGCACTTTGCCGATTGGGCACGGCGCGCCCCTTAGGCTCAGAGTTGAACTACAAATCGGCTACAAAAATGCCAAGTACGTGGATCGCATCGAACTGGTTGATCGCCTATCGACAATCGGCAAAGGTCGTGGCGGTTGGTGGGAAGATTTTGAGCGCGCCCCCTGGTACGCGGGGCAGTAGGCAATCGATGACCCAATATAAGTAACTCCTACAGTGAACTTCTCGGGCATCCTTGTTGACGGCTTCCCGCTAAATACTCATCGACTAACGTATTCTTACGCGCGTTATTAAAACTTGGCCCATGGCCGCCGTGGCCCACGGATATGTCCAGACCCCGTAGTCTTAGCATTGTGGCGCGATATTCCTCGACATTCGAGGACGGAAACGTATCGATTAATTCGCCATCATAAAGGGCGTCCCCGGAAAATAGCATACCCGTCCGTTCCTCAAATAGTGCAATAGAATCGATAGAATGACCCGGAAGGTGCAATACCGTCAGCATTCGATTCCCAAGGTCAATGCAATCTCCTTCCGCTATCGATTGACTAAGCGGTGCACCGGTCAAGCAATACTCAGCGGAGTTCCAGCCCTCGACGGGAAGTTGTGAAACCGGCTGATCGAGTTCCCGGAACAAATGCGCGAGCGTCGCTTCCTCGGGCATGGTCGCAAACGCCTCGGCTTCGGACGAATGTGCCCGTCTATCAGTGAATTCGTGTAGCGCTCCGACATGATCAAAATGAATATGAGTGGCAACTGCAATCACAGGCCACCCCAGCCTCGCTGCCAGCGCTGGCCTTAACGGTTGTAACCCCGTGCCCGAATCGATCAGTAAATCGCGTTCAGTACCTCGGACCAGCCAAATATTACATCGTGCGAAGCTATTGACGTGCGACTCACGCATCCGGATTGTGTCGTGCTGCAATTCCTCACGTTCGTACCAATGCTCTGCAATCTGCATCACTATCCGCCAATGGCCTGATCCAGATCCGCAATCAAATCCGCAGCATCTTCAATACCGGCCGAATAGCGAATCAAGTTCTCAGGTATGCCTGCACGCGCCCGTTCCTCCGCAGTCAATTCGACATGACTGGTCACTTGCGGAGGTCCGGCGGTGGTTGCCACGCCGCCTAAATGTGCGGCACGTTGTGCCAGCTGCAAGCGGTTGATGAGAGTACGCACAGCCGCGAATCCACCTTGAGGCGTGAACGATAGGACTCCACCAAATCCACTCATTTGACGGGCTGCAATCAAACGTCCGGGGTGCGAATCAAGACCAGGATAAAATACTCCATCAATTTTCGGGTGATTCTCAAGATGCTGAGCGATGGCTAAGGCATTGGCGTTATGGCGCTGCATCCGCAGCGCAAGAGTCTTCATGCCACGCAAGATGGCGTAAGCCGCATCGGCATGCAAACTCGCACCGGCGATTTCGCGAAAACGATGAATTTTCTTGATGAGATTTGCACGACCGGAGACTACGCCTCCCATCACATCTGCATGTCCCGCTAAGAACTTAGTCGCGCTATAAACAATAAGATCCGATCCCATGGCAGCAGGCTTTTGGTTAATGGGCGTAGCGAAAGTGTTGTCCGTCACCACAATAGCCCCCACGCGGCGCGCCGCTCGCGCTAAACGCTCTATATCGACCACTTTCAAAGTTGGGTTGGTAGGGGTTTCCAAATACAACAATTGACACCCACGCGCAATCTCTGCCTCAATAGCTTCGTGATTAGTCGTATCACAAAGAGTTGCTGAAATCTTAAAACGCGGCAGAAATTCCTCAAACAACACATTGGTTCCGCCGTAAGAATCCTTGATGCTGACAACTCGCTCACCCGGCGAAAGGAGCGCAAATAGAGTGGAATTAATCGCTGCCATTCCGGTAGAAAAAGCGATCGCTGCTTCAGTGCCATCAAGGGCCGCCATCTTAGCTTCGAGCACCGCAACCGTCGGGTTGGAGTTGCGCGAATAGATATGTCCGCTTACCTGTCCACTCGCCACTTTTTGCCAAGTATCGAAATCCGGATAGGCAAAAGTCGCCGCGCCCACAATCGGCATCACCGCCGCACCGTAAGGAAACGGACCCTCCTCCGCAGCCCATACTGATTGGGTACTAGCGCCATATTGCAATTTTTTTTCAGACATTAATCTTTACTCCCATATTCCCTTAGCATCATGCCATGTCGTCGGGATAAAGTGAGTAATATCACTGCCTCATCGATACACCCGAGCCCAGATGCCGTGTGTGAACGGCGTGTCGGTTTGCTGGTACCACACCACTACCGCTTCACCGTTGGCGTCGATGGCGATCTGTGGTGCTTGATCGCTGCCGATTAACGCATACGCGGCGGCGTCGGTCATCAGTTTCACAGGCGCCCCCCAGGCAGCACTCGGCGCCGCGGCCGTCACTGTGAGCATTGCGGCGCCGCTCAGTATTTTTCCGGCTGCGTTCGACACGCTCACGGCTATTTGGCTGCTGTTAAAGGCGTAGGGTGAGGTAAGCGTCAAAGCGTTAGTCGCGAAGCCTACGATTCCCACAGCGTCGATAAGGGCGACTCCGTTGCGCTGCCATTGATAAACGAGCGGTGCAGCGCCGGTAGCGATCACGGTGAAATTCGCCGTGCCGCCGTCAGCCACGGTCACAACAAGTAGTTGCGCCGTGATCGCGGCAGGGACGGGAGCAGGAATGCCTGCGGGTGCACCGCTACTGCCACCGCCGCACGCCGAAAGACTCCCCGTGAGCACGGATAACCCCGCGAAGGCAAAATATCGCGGAAAACTCGTGAGGGTCATGGTCAAATATTTCTCGCGATGCGGAATTTAAAAGGACGATAACTCGAGAACGGCTCCGCTCGAATGGTTGTAGCCGGGCAATCAGCCGCTAACAGTCACCCAGAGGGTCTTGGCGTCGGGTGAACCCGCGATGCCGTTGATTCGTGCACGGCCAAGACGGTGTCCATCGGCCAAAATCACGGTTCGGCTCGCGACCACGCTACCGTCCTGTCGCATGCGGACAATGGTGTTGTTGCCGCGATTCGCGACGTAAAAATCTGATAACACATCCAAGGTGGTGTTGGAGGCCCAATTCGGATCGCTCGACTCGATGGTCACCGGTGCCATGTCGATCGGCTGATTGAGCGCGTCGGCGAATAATTGACCAGCACGCCCACCCGCGGTTGCGCTCCGTAAAACAGTCGCAGTAGGTGCCAACCCATCGAGTGCCTTAAGCGTGCTTTCTTGAACCACGGATCCATCCGCAGTTACGACTGCAAAAACCGCCTTACGCGAACCATCCGGCGATCGCCCGAGCAACGCCGTGCCTATGGCCCCGGTGTTAAGCGCGCCCGCTATCACCTGCAGAGGCAAACGCGGCGTGAGATCGCCCACATAGACTCCACCAAGCAGCAGGTTGGGCGCGCCGGCCAACGGTTCGCC
>JAYVYN010000058.1:0-9043 GCA_043784265.1 Gammaproteobacteria bacterium
CTTTGCTGCGGGAACAAGCCCGTATTCAGTTCGAATCGACCCCACGGGTCAGTTTGTCTACATCGGTAATGATGGTTCGGGCAATGTATCGGAATTTACTCTTAGCAGCACTGCAACCTTAACCCCAATAGCGGGAATGTCGACAGGCTGTTAGTCGGAAGTTCTCGCCGGGCTTCATGAATATTGTTTACTAAAAAATTTCGTCACCAACATTTGAGCATGGCTGTGTGTCTTTACTAAGCGTCATCCCACAGCGACTGCTATCAACCATTCACGAAATAATTGCACTTCACGCCGAACACGTTGTGGCCGCTCCGGCGTGATGACGAAGTAAGATTGGTCGTCGGGAAATTCTTGAGTTACCGCGCTGACCAGCCGCCCAGTCGAAAAATAGGCTGCCAAAAAAAGACGATGCGTCAATGCCACGCCAAAACCCGTTGCCGCTAGTTCCAACGCGGCGATTGTCGTGTCAACGATGGTTCCAGTGTTTACCGGGCCGGTGGCTAGTTCTATTCTCTCGCGCACTTTCAACCAGTGATTTTCGTGTCCCATAATATGAATCAACGGCTTAAGCGGGCCGGCTATCAATAATATGGGACTGCAGACGGCTAAGATATTCTGGTTCAATAGTCGCTCTGAGCGATATCCATGCCAGTAGCCGGTCCCGTAGCGAATCTCCAAATCAGTCGCGTCGTCAGGCATGGCGTTGTCCCAAATCACTGACGACAGTCGAACATCAATCAACGGGTTTGCCGCGCTAAAGGCCGGCAGCTTTGGCGCAAGCCACAGCGCCGCGAGTGATACCGGTGCGTGAACGGTAATATGGTGGCGTTGCGATCCACCGAAAAGTCCGGTGGTCGAATCGGCCAGTTCTTCAAACGCTTTGCGCACCGGCGGCAAATAAGCTACGCCCAAGGGGGTGAGCCTGACCCCACGGGGCAGACGTTCGAATAGCACAAATCCCAAGTGCGATTCCAGTGCTCTAATCTGATAACTGATGGCCCCCGATGTGAGGTTCAATTCGGCGGCAGCGGCTGCGAAACTTGCGGTGCGGGCCGCAGCCTCAAAGGCGCGTAACCAGCTCAAGGTAGGCAAGCCCACGATGGGCCGTATTCGAGTCATTTCGCCTCGCACAAAAATTTTATGGCCTAAGGTAGCAAAATATTGCATTGCATGCCTACAAGGGATCAATTTATTGTGGCCTGAATGAAAACAAACGCACGCGTTGTCATCGTTGGCGGCGGAATTATGGGTGCCAGCCTGCTTTACCACCTGGCATTGGAAGGGTGCACCGATTCTGTCTTGATTGAAAAGGATGCGCTGACTTCCGGCTCGACCTGGCATGCCGCTGGCCAATGCCCGAGCATCACCGGAAGCTATAATCTTGCGAAAATTCACGCCTACAGTAACCGGCTGTACCCAAAGCTTGAGTCAATCACGGGACAGTCCGTCAGCTGGCATCCCTGCGGCGGACTACGCTTGGCAACCAATGAGCACGAACTCGCCTGGTTGAAGTTCGTGTACGGTTACTCGAAGAGCATCGCCTTCGACATGGAAATCGTCGGTCTTGATGCGATCAAGCGATTGAATCCGTTCCTGACTACTGAGCATGTGATCGCCGGCGGCTGGACCAGGGATGACGGACATGGCGACCCCTCGGGTTTATGCAACGCCCTAGCAAAAGCTGCGCGCGACCTAGGCGCGACCGTGGTACATCACAATCGGGTCATAGATATTCGCCCCCGGCCTAACGGTGAATGGGACGTGATTACTGAAAAAGGTACGATCATCGCCGAAATGGTGGTGAATGCGGCCGGGTGTTATGCGCGCGAGGTTGCCGCCATGGTGGGCGGCGATGCGCCCATCACCAATATGCAACACCAGTACGTCATAACTCATCCGATCCAGGCGTTTATTGAACGGAGCGAAGAGATTCCGGTGATGCGCGATTCCTACACTTCCGGCTATTTCCGCCAAGAACAGAAGTCTGGATTGATTGGAATATATGAGAGTACCGACTTGCAGGAGGCTTGGGCGCCGCGCGGATTTCCGGAGTGGGAAGCTACTAACGAGTTGTTTCCGGACGATCTGGATCGAATTGCGCCATGGCTCGAACGTGCGATCGAGCGCATGCCTATTTTTGGCGAAGCTGGTATTCGACGCGTCATCAATGGCGCGATTCCGCATACCCCGGACGGCGCCCCGCTGCTGGGCCCGGCCGCGAATTTAAGAAATTTCTGGATGTGCTGCGGGACCTCATTCGGTATTGCACAAGCCGGCGGCTGCGGCAAGTACCTCGCACAATGGATGCTGCACGGCGATGCCGAAATCAATATGGCTGAATTTGACCCACGGCGTTTTGGCCGGTTTGCCGATAAAGCCTATGTGCGCGATAAAGTGTTCCTCGACTATCGGTTGACCTTCACCACCCGCAGACCCGGTGAAGAGGAAATGGCGGGACGACCAAGCAAGACCAGTCCGCTGCACGAGAAACTTCGCGCACAGGGCTGCGTACACACCGAGACCTTCGGCTGGGAGCGACCGAAATGGTTTTCGCTTGACGGACGCGAAGAGCATTACGGCTACCGACGCAACAATGTCTTCGAGGTGGTGCGCGCAGAGGTGGCTGCTGTTCAAGATCGTGTGGGAATTCTCGATTTGACCGGTTTTTCGAAATACGACATCAGTGGACCGCAGGCCGAGCCATTTCTGAATCGTATCTGTGCCAATCAAGTGCCGCGCAAAGTCGGCGGCATCGCACTGGTGCATACCTTGTCAACGAACGGACGCATACTCGGCGAGATGACCATCAGCCGACTCGCCGACGATCGGTTTTACGCGCTCTCCGCCGCGGCCGCGGAGCTGCGCGATCAGGATTTATTGACGGACAACGTACTTGGCGGCGAATCGGTACGGATCGAGAATGTCAGCGAACAGCTCGGAGTGTTGGTTGTGAGCGGACCTAAGTCCCGAGAACTGCTCAGCCTACTGACTAGCGCGGATCTTAGTAACCCGGCATTTCGCTGGTTGAGTGCCCGCAACATCGAAGTTGCAGGACATCCGGTGCGCGCACTGCGTGTCAGTTATGTCGGCGAATTAGGTTGGGAACTACACGTGCCGATGGCATCATTGGCTGCGCTGTACGATGCTTTGTGGGAACACGGTGCTCAATTTGGCATCGCCAACTATGGTCTGTACGCCGTCAATAGCATGCGCATGGAAAAAGGCTACAAGGCCTGGTCGAGCGAACTTACCAACGAGCTGAACATGCTGGAAGCCGATATGGCGCGGTTTATCGATTTCAAAAAGGCTGACTTCGTTGGTAAAGCCGCAACGCTGGCACAAGCATCGTGGCCGCTCAAAATCGTTTACGCCGCAGTGGATGCCGATGACGCCGACGTTCGAGGCGGCGAGCCGGTGCTGGTTGGAGAGCGCTGCATCGGCGTCACGACTTCCGGCGCTTATGGACATCGAGTCAAGCAAAGTCTCGCGTTCGCCTGTGTGCCGTCGGAGTTTTCAGTATCAGATTCGCACTTCGATGTATTGATTCAAGGCGAGCGACGCCGCGCCACAGTGCTGGCGGGCCCTGTATACGACCCTGATAATTTGCGAATGAGGGTTTAAAGAGTGGGCGACCTTCCCAAGCACGCGCGAGTAGTCATTGTGGGCGGCGGTGTTATCGGTTGCTCGATTGCTTACCATTTGACCCAAATCGGTTGGAACGACGTCGTGCTGCTCGAGCGTAAGCAATTGACTAGTGGTACCACCTGGCACGCCGCAGGTTTAGTCGGCCAGTTGCGCCAGTCCATCAATATGACCCAACTTGCGCGTTATACCGGCGAGTTATACCGAAATCTCGAATCAGAAACCGGGCAAGCGACCGGCTATCGGCAATGCGGTTCTTTATCCCTGGCGACGACTCCTGGCCGCATGGAGGAGCTGCGGCGTAATGCATCCATGGCCAAGGTGTTTGGCTTAAAGGTCGACGTGGTCGGCCCCGCTGAAATTAGTTCACTGTATCCACTCGCTAATTTGGATGATGTGCTTGGTGGCATTCACATACCGAGCGACGGCTATGCTAACGCGGTCGACATCACCCAGGCGCTCGCCAAGGGCGCTCGCAGTCGCGGTGCGCAAATATTTCAAGACCTCGCGGTGACCACTATTGATCATGACGGACAACGGGTGACCGGCGTTCAAACCGCGCAGGGCCCTATCGATGCGGACTATGTTGTTCTCTGCGGGGGTATGTGGACCCGCGATCTCGCCGCCAGCATCGGTGTCACCGTGCCGCTGCATGCGTGCGAGCACTACTATGTGCTATTTAAAGATGTGCAGGGCCTTAAACCCGACATGCCAGTGCTACGCGATTATGATCATTGCAGCTATTTCAAATACGACGCGGGAAAATTGCTGGTGGGCGCTTTTGAACCCCACGCGCGACCCTGGGGCATGCAGGGTATTCCTGAGGATTTCTGCTTTGGTGAGATTGCGGGCGACTTCAGTCATTTCGAGCCGGTGCTGCTCGATGCGATGCGCCGCATTCCGGCTTTAGAGTCAGCTGGCATACAAAAGTTTTTTTGCGGCCCTGAAAGTTTTACACCGGACGTGCGCTATCACCTAGGCGAGTCGGCCGAACTTAAGAATTGCTTCGTTGCCGCCGGATTAAATTCAATCGGTCTGCAATCGGCAGGCGGTATTGGCAAAGTGATGTCCGAATGGATTCGCGACGGCCATCCGCCGCTCGATTTGTGGGAAGTCGACGTACGCCGCGCCGTGCCCTTCCAGATCAATCGTAAATACTTAGAGAAGCGCGTCTCGGAAAGCCTAGGGTTGTTATACGCAACCCATTGGCCATTCCGTCAATACGAATCGGCCCGCGGAGTCCGAAAATCCGCCTTGCATGACCGGTTGGCTGCCGCCGGGGCTTGTTTCGGCGAGGCGTTCGGCTGGGAGCGCCCCAATTGGTACGCGCCGCCGGGAGTCAAACCGCAATACGAGTACAGCTACGGTCCGCAGAATTGGTTCGACTACAGCGCGCGTGAACATCGTGCGGTGCGAGAAACTGTGGGTCTGTTCGACCAGTCTTCATTCGCGAAATTTAGGCTCGAAGGTGCGGACGCCTGCCGCGTACTCAGTCAGGTGTGCGCCAATGATGTCGCAGTTCCTCCAGGGAAAATCGTCTATACACAGTGGTTAAATGAGCGAGGGGGCATCGAGGCGGACCTGACCGTGACGCGCCTGACCGAGACTGCGTATTTGATCGTCACGGGAGCTGAAACTGAGGCCAAAGATTTTAATTGGCTGCAACGGCATATGGATCCTGGTGCGCATTGCGTATTGACCAATGTAACTTCCGGGTTAGGCGTCATATCGTTGATGGGTCCGCAGGCCCGCGAGCTATTGCAAGCGCTGACACCGAACGATATCTCCGACGCCGCCTTCCCGTTTGCAACTAGCCAAGTGATAGAGCTTGGGTTTGCTTTGGTGCGTGCCTCGCGTATCACCTATGTGGGCGAATTAGGCTGGGAACTCTATATTCCAACCGAGTTCATGCTGGGCGTCTATGACGAGTTGGCCGCTGCGGGCGAGCGCGTTGGTCTGGTGCACGCTGGGTATCACGCCTTGAACTCGTTACGCATGGAAAAAGCCTACCGACATTGGGGCCACGACGTGACCGATGAAGACACACCACTGGAAGCCGGTTTAAGTTTTGCCGTCAAGCTGGACAAACCAGGTGGTTTCATCGGACGCGAAGCGCTTTTGCGCCAAAAGCAATCGGGTGTGTTCAAACGATTAGTACAATTCAAACTAGAGTCCGCGCAACCGCTGCTTTATCACAACGAACCCATCTGGGCCGGCGAACAAATCGTCGGCTTCATTCGTTCTGGTATGTACGCACATACTCTGGGTGCAGCGGTGGGCTTGGGATACGTGAAATTAGCCCATGCCGGCGGGATAATAGGTCCCGATGACTACGAAATTGAGGTCGCCGGTATCCGCTACCCGGCCAAGGCATCGTTGCGACCGATGTTTGACCCCCTGAACAAGCGTATCAAATGAGGTGATCAGATGACTATTTCTAGTGTAGTGACGTCGTTGGCGACACAAACCAAAAGCGGGTATAGCTTAGATCGCTCGTTCTATTGCGACGACGAAGTTTTCGCGGCCGACATGCAGCAGGTGGTTGGCCGCAAGTGGATCGTTGCCGGTCATGTCGACCGAGTACGCGCGAAAGGCGACTATTTTTTATTCAAGGTCGGCAACGATTCCATCATCGTGGTGCGCAGCAACGAATCAACCATCAATGCTTTTTACAATGTATGCCGGCATCGCGGCTCGCTGATCTGTACCGAACCGTCGGGACGCGTGGCGCGGCTGACCTGCGGTTATCATGCATGGAGTTATGGACTCGACGGCGCCTTGCTGGCTGCGCGCCTGATGCCCGCGGATTTCTCGAAACAAGATAACGGTCTGCACCGCTGCCAGGTGCGCGTGTTTTACGGTTTCATTTTCATCAATTTGTCCGACCAAAACCCGGCCGATTTCGACGCCTCTTTTGCCGATCTCGCGCCTTACCTAGAATTTCATGGATTCGCCGACGCCAAGATCGCCTATTCACGTTCCTATCCGACCACAGCGAATTGGAAGCTAATCGTCGAGAATTTCGTGGAATGCTACCACTGCGTGCCCTCGCACCCAGAGTTTTGTTCAATGCATCCGCCGGAGGCACTAGTGGCTTTCGGAGCGGGACCGAGTTCGGGTCCGGCGGAGGCAGTGGAAAAGTATCTTCCGGCACTCAAGGCCTGGGAGACGCGCGCCGCCAAACTGGGGCGGCCGATAGGCAGCGTCGATGATGGTCCGGAATCGTCGCATCTGCGCCTATTGCTGCAACGTACGATCCGCGAAGGCTTTGACAGCGAAACCCAAGATGGCCGCCCAGTATCAAGCTTGATGGGCAAACGATTAGGGTTCGATCAGGGACGTATGTACCTATCATTTAGCCCTTTTACTCATGTGGTTGCCACCAACGATTTCGCCGTACTATTCCTATTTACTCCGCGCAGCACGATGCACACCGACGTCGATTTGTACTGGTTGGTCGACGGCAAGTCGACTCATGTCGATATCGACAAAATGATTTGGGGTTGGGATCAGACCACCAAGCAAGACAAGGTGATCACCGAAAATAATCAAGCCGGTATCATGTCGAGTCACTACCGACCGGGCCGCTATTCAGATCATGAGAAACGGGTTGTGACTTTTCAGCAATGGTACCTGCACCAGTTTGGCTGCGTTTTTGCTCACCCTCAAATCTCGCCAAATCCCTGACCCGTAGCGCTGTCTGCACTATGTCGCAACCTGGAATCTTCGAGATCAAGTTCCCGTTCAATTCGGCGACGAGCTTCGTCGTTAAGTTTTCCAGCTGCGAATTGCGCATTGATGCTGATACGTTCCGCCGCAATTAGCTGCCGCTGGATGCGGGCGAAATCCGCAGCCGGAGCACCCTCGAAGGCGACATCTGCCGTCTGCACAAAATCGAGCCTACGGTTCTCGTGCAGTCGACGCAAATTGGCGACTGAGCGACTGCTACCTTGGTCTTTAAGTTCCTCAAGTCGATTCAGCGCAGCTTCAATCGCGACTACCCGAGCACTCACCTCACTGCGCTTCGCGGCTTCCACTTCACGTCGACCCGCCTGGTCTAACCCCAAGAACTCAATAACTTTGGGCAGCGCGGCACCCTGACCGATTAGAGACACCAGAATGACGCAGAAGGTCACAAACAGAATTAGGTCGCGCCCAGGAAACGGTTCTGTCCCGACCATTTCCGGAATAGACAACGCCGCCACTAACGACACTACGCCGCGAATTCCCGTAAAGCCTACGAGAAAGGCTTCCTGCCAGGTCGGTGCCGTAAGCGCCGTTTTTTTCCCGAACGATATTGGCAGGAACGACGCTGGAAAGACCCAAATAAAGCGCACCGCAATCACGACAATCACTGTGATCGCAGCCGCCCCGATCATCCGCGACCATTCGCCCGCGTCTGGCCCCTGAATGACGACCCGCGACTGCAATCCTGTCACAAAGAACACGACCCCTTCTACAATGTAAACCGAGAGACCCCACACGAAAAACCCCTGCAAACGCGTGGTCGGTGAGATCAGTCGGGGCCCGTTCCAGCTGGTATAGAGTCCCGCCGTCACCGCCGCCAACACTCCCGAGCCACCCAGAAAATGCGGCGGCCAAAAGGCCGCAAAGGGTGTCAGCAACGCGAGGATCGTTTCGACCTCCGTATCTTTGGTCCACGCGCGCAGATGTAGCACGCTCATAGCAATGAGAAATCCCCACGCAATCTCGGCAACAACAACGGCGGCAAAGGTACCGGCCGCATGAAGTAGCGACACACCGCCCGTAACGACTGCGCCCACCGCGAAGCTGAACAGGATGAGCGCGGTGGCGTCGTTCACCAACCCCTCGCCTTCCAAGATGATTAAAATCTTCTTCGGTACGGAAAGACGTCGGGCGATTGCCATGGGAGCCACTGCATCGGGCGGCGACACGACCGCACCGAGAACGAATCCGACAGCCCACGGTAGATGTAGCAGCCAGTGGGTTGCTGCGGCAACGGCCGACGCCGTAAACAGCACACAACCGACGGCCAGAAACATGATAGGCCGAATGTTTTTCTTGAATCCCCGCCAACTCATCCCCACACCCGAGGTATAAAGTAACGGAGGAAGAAGCACCAGCAGCACCAGATCCGGTTCGAGTCTAAGAAGCGGAACACCCGGCACAAAAGCAATTGCGGCACCGACCATCACCAGGAGAATGGACTGCGGAACGTGCATGCGCCGTGCAGCCAAACTGGTTAACGCAGTCAGGCCGACCATCGCAAACACGATCCACAGCACCGCGTTGAGGTTATTGATCGCCGCTCACCCGGCGACCCTCAAGCTACTTGTCGTAGCCGACTCCCGAACCCTTCTTCGGATAGCCCACTCCGGACTTCACCACCACGGGGGAAGTCTGTTCAGTCGCAAGT
>JAYVYN010000059.1:0-16314 GCA_043784265.1 Gammaproteobacteria bacterium
TTGATCAACCCGTGGGTCTGCGTAACCTAAGATGGCGGGACCATAACCCATACGGTAGTCGACATAGCTGTTATCGTCGATATCGACAATACGCGCACCCTTGCCGTGCTTTACGTAGATAGTGCGATCTTCACCCCAGTAACGAAAATTTGACGCAACGCCAAGCGGTAGCCGCTTAAGCGCTTGTTGAAAATGCGCGTTACTTTTTGAAAGATCTCTCGCCACGCGCACCTCTAGAGCTTTTGAACAGATCGCTCAATTTATATGATTGTATAATTATAGTATCACTGGAATAGGTTTTATTATAGGTTTTTGTTGCCAATCAAGGCGCTTTAAGTGTAAGTTATATGACCGTATAAACCCCTTGGAGAGCCCCATGACTAGCCCTGAAGCAGTACGGCACGCGTTGCCCGCTTGGGTTTACAACCATGCAGAGATGACAAGGCTCGAAACTGAACGTATTTTGCTGCCCAGTTGGCAAATTGTTTGTCATATCAACACTATTCCGAATACGGGTGACTACGCCACCTTTGACCTAGGACCGGAAAGCGTATTGGTGCTTCGGGATAAGGACGGCGTTATTCGCGGCTTTCACAATGTGTGTCGCCATCGGGGAGCTCGGCTATTAGACGCTACCGGCAATTATGGCGCGAGTATTACGTGTCCCTACCACGGTTGGACCTATCGAGCCGACGGCGGACTTATCGGTGTACCGGTCAAGGAAAGTTTTGCGGGACTCGACCGCACTCAATACGGATTAAAGCCGGTCAAGCTTGATCAAGCCTTTGGTTTTGTGTTCGTGTGTCTCGCAGGAGATCCGCCGCCCGTAGCGCAAATGTGGGGATCTTTAGCGCAAGAACTCACTCCTTACGGGTTCGAAAACATGGTTCCGTTATCGCCCATCAGCTATGAGACCTGGAATGTGGACTGGAAAATAGCCATCGACAATTATCTTGAGTCCTATCACGTACCGGTCGGTCATCCCGGCCTGTATCGAATGTTCACGCCGGATTATGAGGATCAAGCCTCGGTACCCGGCATTGCCCGCGGCCAAAGTTTTATAAGGGATCACGAATCTTCGCGTTGGTCGGAGCGAATGTACCAACGTTGTATTGGCAAAGTGGCCACACATTTGCCCGTAGAGTTACGCCGCTGCTGGCGTTTTTATAGTGTTTTACCCAATTTAGGGATCGACGTTTTCCCGGATCAAATGGATTTCTTCCAAGTGTTGCCGAGCGGCCCCGGTCGCTGCGTGATTCGTTCGGCGCTATTTGGGCTACCCGATGCGCACCGCGATATGCGCAGGATGCGATACTTGAGCAATCGCATCAATACCCAGGTGAACAACGAGGACAAATGGCTATGTAGCCGCGTGCAACGTGGGTTGACATCGAGTAGCTACCAGCCGGGTCCGCTTTCCGCACTAGAAGGTTGGATGTGGGAGTTTCACAATCTGCTGCGGACGCGCATTCCAGAAGTACGACTTGCAAGTGCGCCGCAAAATTTTGCGCCTCACAGCGTTGCCCCGCAAACCCTGGTCTAGGGATTCACGCCGGTGGCCAACGATAGTTAAGTTCGGGAATGTGTTGAATCACGTAGTGCCTAAATAACGACACCGCTTGATTTAGATTTTGTGAGCGCACAGGGTAACCGAACTCGGTGATTGCGTTTTGCACCGAGTGCGCTCGCCGCCGAGCGCTTAAGGACAACGTGGCGCTTAAGCGGGTACCTAAGTAGCGGGCGATGAGGGCTTGGCGCTGTTTGGATAACTCAAGCTGCGTGAAATTCAATAGTCGGATAGTGCAATTTCCCAAGCTCGTGGGCCTGACTTGCGCGATGGTAAGTCCGTCGGGTCTAAGCTCGAACAATTGATTGGGAGGGCAAAAGAATCGATACCATTTTTTGCTTAAATGACCGACTATTTTTCCGTAACAGCGTGCGCTGCCGCGCTTTGCGGGCTTAAGATTTGCTTGCCAGGCCATTGAATTCGAAAGAGGATCAATGGTGAGGTCAGATTCTTGGAAAAACTCGCTATCTACCACCGTCAGCCAATCTTCAACGACAATTTTCCAATCGGCGTTGATCGCATATTCGTGCGGTAATTCGAGTGATCGCAAATTAGCGGGTAACCGTCCCACAAACCATTCCCGAGTAGCAGTAGCGGCTGATCCCACTGCATCCGCTCCTATTGCCAGAAAGCGTTCAATGCGGTGTAACTCTACGCGGGTCAGATCGAGATGTGGATGCTCGCCCTGCGCCTGGCCGGTAAGGTCAAAGGTTAGGTCGTGAACGGGACAACGAATAGCGCCGTCTAAATGGCCTGCGTTGTCCGGCACTAAAGTATGCGGGGTGACGGGGCAATTATTACGCAGCGCCTGTACGCTGTGCTGTTGATTTTTTACAATCAGGGCACGCTCAGTCGCCAGAGCCACCGCCACATAATCGCCGGGATGAATTAGCGCGGACTCAAGTCCTATAATTTGCGAGCTTGACCTAAACAGCCGGTCTTTTTCGATCTCCGCGAGGCGAGCATTACGAAATGCCCAAAGATGTAACGGCACACCCCCGCTCGAATGAGGGGGTTGTGGCACGTGTGGCGTAAATTGGCTAGGAAAAACCGAGCTTAAATAAGCCATCGCACGTTTCTGTGCGCTCACCCGATCAATATTTTTTTCAGCCTGGAAAGCAAAATTTTGCCACAAAATTTCCAAAACTCCGATAAGTCCCAGGCTAATGCCATCCGCATCGAGGTGAGTTTGTTGGGAATCCTGAATGAGACGCTGGATAAGCTCGTGCACCAAAACCGCAAAGCTCTCGTCTTTCTGTCCACAAATGTCGTAGTATTCTTGACGTGAACTTGCTTCGCCCCAAAATGAATACCAGACCGAGACTTTCCGAGTGCTAGCAATTGCAGGATCGAGATACAAACGCACTAGTGATTCTAGCGCCAGCACTGGCCTGTTCTTAAGCTGGGCAACCGGCGCCAGAACTTGTTCCTCAAACTCCATGGCGAGAAATTGCAGTGACGCTACCAGCATACTGGCCTTAGAATCAAAGTAGAACCTAACGATGCCAGGAGACATTTTAGCGATGGCAACCACTTTCTCGACCGTGGTACGTGAGGGTCCGTAAGTATGCAGCGCCGATATGCACGCATCGATCAAACGTTGGCGTTGACGATTATTAATGCTTCGAGGGCGTGGAATTTTCTTAACGGCACTCATAAAAAAACGCACCCCAATTGAAAAAATCCCAACGACCCTGGCTACAGCGCAACGGCAAATGGTTCATCATTCTTCCGCCATTATTATACTTATTGATATTTTTCCTAATCCCATTCGCTTTCGCACTCAAGATTAGCTTGGCAGAAACAGCGGTGCGAGTCCCGCCCTTCAGCGAAATTCTATCTATTGACACCCATGGTCACCTCAATTTCAGCCCCCATTTTGACAATTTTAAGTACTTATTCACGGATCCCGTGTACGGGTTGGCGTACCTTTACTCCATTCGAACCGCATTTTTCTCGACCCTCATATGCTTGTGCTTAGGGTTTCCGATGGCGTATGCGATTGCCCGCACCTCCAGAGTCACTCAGAGTCTACTCTTACTGATCATTATCCTGCCTTTTTGGACCTCGTTTTTACTGCGAGTCTACGCTTTAGAAGGAATCATTCGCGACACGGGACTTATAAACCAAGCACTGCTTTGGTTAGGGTTTATTCATCACCCACTGCACATGATGCGCACCAATTTTGCGGTTTATTTAGGGATTGTGTATTCGTATCTTCCGTTTATGGTATTGCCGCTGTATGCCACGCTTGAGAAATTGGATCACTCCTTGCGCGAGGCCGCTGCCGATTTAGGCAGCCCACCCTGGCGCATATTTATAGACATTACTTTACCCCTTGCAATGCCGGGCATTATCGCAGGATCCATGCTGGTGTTTATTCCCGCGGTGGGCGAATTTGTGATCCCCACGCTACTGGGTGGGCCCGATAGTTTGATGATCGGTCGAGTCTTGTGGGATGAATTTTTCGGTAATCGCGACTGGCCTGTGGCATCCGCCGTCGCGGCGGTGTTCTTAATATTATTAGTCGGACCCATTGCAATCTATCAATACTACTCCAACCGACAACTAGAGAATTGAATGGATACGCGAGTCTCGCCTTTCCTGATATCGATTCTTTGCTTAGGGATCGCCGTACTTTATATCCCGATAGTGGTACTCATTGGCTACTCGTTTAACGCTTCGGCCCTAGTCACCGTTTGGGGCGGATTTTCGACCGCCTGGTACGGCGAACTATTGCACAATTCGCAGATTCTCGATGCCGCCTGGTTAAGCTTAAAAATTGGCGTAGTGGTGTCCACTGTCGCCGCTATTCTAGGAACTCTAGCGGCCATAGCATTGGTACGCTTTAAGATCTTTTACGGCCGATTTCTGCTCACGGGTATGGTAAATGCGCCCCTAGTGATGCCGGAAATAATCACGGGAATTACTCAACTTCTGCTGTTTGTCTCTATGTTGCACTTGTTGGGCTGGCCGCACCGGGGATTCATCACCATCGTGATTGCGCACGTGGTATTTTGTACCGCCTACGTCACCATCACCGTGCAATCACGCTTAGTGAGTTCCGATCACTCACTCGAAGAGGCCGCCATGGATTTAGGCTCAGGTCCGCTACGAGCGTTTCTAGACACGACGCTTCCCATGATTGCTCCCGCCCTCGCGTCTAGCTGGTTATTGAGTTTCACTCTGTCACTCGATGATTTAGTAATCTCTAGTTTCGTATCGGGACCAGGTGCCAGCACATTACCGATGATCATATTTTCAAAAGTGAAATTAGGCCTAAGCCCCGATGTCAATGCTCTGGCAAGCATTATGATTGCCGGAGTCGGTGCGTGCGTACTGCTCGCCGCCTACTTGATGCGTCGTAATGAACGTCAGCGAGTACTGGATACGTATCGGGGATCGTGAGGGGTGCGACCGAAAATCTGCCGCACTAAGGGCTCAAACGATGCCAGAGAATCGGTTGGAAAATTCGGATCAAATGAACATTGATCCCAATTTTCACAGAAACTCCGACACGCCTCAAACCAGGGATGATCCCGAAATTGATCGCGCGCATTCCGATTACCACCGAAATGATGCACGTAATAATAATTTTGAAACAGGCCGTGCTGCTGCACGATCCATGTCACCTCGTCGCGGACGTAAGGTCGAATAATTCCCGCCGCAATTTCAGTATGATTATAGGGAGCAAGCTCGTCACCGATATCGTGCACTAAGGCGGCGAGTACCAGCTCATCATCAGCTCCCGAATTGCGCGCGCGAGTCGCTGCCTGTAGAGAATGCTGTAAACGACTTAAGGGATAACCAAATAAAGTGTGATCCAATTTACCGAGCGCCGCGAGAATCGTATCAGGGAGTCGCAGCGCATAGTCACGCTCCGACTTATCCAACAGTTCATAGTCCTCGCGGGTACCGTCTGCCATCCGATGAAAACCGACTATTTTTTGCATTAGTTAGCCGTCTTAATTCGCGTCCATATACGCGTTCTAATTCGTTCAGTCGCAGCACTTGCCTCACGGGTGCGGTACAGGCGCTCTTCTATTTGGGGGGTGGGGTACAAGGTGGAGTCATTCAGTATATGTGCATGAATAAGTGGCCGTGCCGCGATATTGTCATTGCCATAGTAAATCTCATTGGTGATCTCCGAAATTACATCCGGCCTTAAGATAAAGTCAATAAATTGATGCGCCGCTTCAAGATGTGGTGCGCCCACTGGAATCAGTAACCCGGTAAAATTCTGGTTGGCCCCTTCCTTAGGCACCGTAAAGCGAAGGTTGACATTAACCCCCACAGCCTTAGCGCGTACCTGGGCCATGGCGTAGTCACTCGACCATGACATGACGAGGCACAACTCCTGGTTGGCAAGCCCATTCAAATATTCCGCGGAGTCAAACGCGCGAACGTAGGGCCGCACCTTGAGCAGCAAGGCTTCGGCCGCTTTTAAGTCCTCCGCCCGTGTCGTATTGGGATCAAGGCCTAAATATTTTAGTGCCAATAATAAAGTGTCCTCCGCTGAGTCCAGAAATGTAACGCCGCAATCTGCAAATTTGGCAACCACCGCGGGTTTAAAAATCATGTCGAGGCTGTTCACGGGAGCGTTCGGCATTCGAGCGCGGATCATATCAACGTTGTAAGCAAAACCATTGATGGCGTGCAAATACGGTACGGCATAACTATTCCCCGGATCATACTGCGCTTGAATAGCAAGTATGCGCGGGTCAATATTTTTCCAACCGGTGAGTTTTTGCTTGTCCAACGGTTGGTAAACTCCCGCCTTTATCTCACGACTAAAATAATTGGTGGAGGCGACCACCACATCGTATCCGGAACTTCCCGCCATCAGGCGCGCTTCCATGGTCTCCTCGGCGTCGTATGTGTCGTAAATCACTTTAATTCCGGTGAGCTGCTCAAAGCGCGCGATGGTATTGCGGCCAATGAAATCGGTCCAATTGTAAATATAGAGTCGTTTGTCGGAATTTGAACCTGGATCTGAGGTCGCCGCCGCGGTTGCAGAAAGAGCCAGACATACCAGCAACCTGATGCCTACTTGTATTAATGAAACGCGCGCGGATTTCATAGCCGAAATTTTACCATTGCGAGGGCAGCTTAAGTCGACTAGCATTCTGCATTAATGTGGCGATCCTTCTTAAGCGTATCGATAGGCGGCATGCTGGGCTGCTTGGCACGCTGGGGTTTGGCCGTATTCTTAAATCGCTATTTCCCAACGATTCCACCGGGCACTTTGGCCGCCAATCTCATTGGTTGCTACTTTATCGGAGTCGCCGTCGCGCTTTTCACGGCCTTTCCGCTCGTACCACCCGAATGGCGTTTATTTTTTACCACGGGATTTTGCGGCGGACTCACGACTTTTTCGACTTTTTCAGCGGAAATGGTCACCCTGATGCAATCGGGACGACTAATGTGGGCTTTTGCGGAGGCAGGAATTCACGTGGTGGGATCATTACTCATGACTTTCGCAGGGATCGCGACCGTCATTTGGCTGAGCGGCTGATTTCCTGGCAATCAGCCGCTCGCGCAGACAAGACTAGCAAGTCGCTAAGGCGTACCAGGCTTCCAAGCAAATGCGTCGCCGTCGGCGGCGATGTGGCCTAGGCCAGGATAAGGAAAGTGCGTCGCAAATATCCATTCCTGATCCTTGGCGAGTCGGGTGAGAGTGGATCGACGGGTGCCCTTAGCCTGCACCGCATCGCTATCGAAACCCATAGTCCACTCCGGCTTCCGTAAAGATAGCACCGAGCTATGCGCAAGGTCGCCAATATCCAGCAATCGATGCGAACCGGAGGTAATCTCATAGCCGACATGGCCGGGTGTATGGCCCGCGAGGACCACTGACTTTACGCCCGGGGCAATCGATTGGCCCGGTGTGAACGTTTGCACATGGGTCTCAATCGCTTTCACAAGATCAGCCGAACCTGGTTGGCTTTTCATCCAAGTCCATTCGGCGGCCGACATGCGAATCGTTGCTTTTGGGAAGGCGAGTTGACCACTCGCATCAACAAGTCCGCCAACGTGGTCACCGTGCGTATGCGTGATCGCAATGTCAGTGATTTCTGCAGGTGAGATTCCGGCTTCCTTGAGACTTGCTATCAGACTCGCATTTACCTTAGGACCCAGTCCTGAATCGAGCAATATCACGCGCTTCGCCGTACGCACTAGCAGTACGTTGACGCTCAGCGATATGCGGTCTTGAGGCAAACCATTGGCTTTCAAGAATTCAGTTACGGCTGATTTTCCAACATCGACACCAAACACCGATCCGTCGTTAGGCGCAATAAATTTCCCATCACTCAAGGCGATTAAATGCAAAGCACCAACTTTAAATTTTTGTATGGCCGGGGGACTTGAGGCAGGACCAAAACCCTCATCGGCTTGGACAAGACATGAACATGCGATGCCGACAATAGCGGCTAGGGCAATAAAGGGGCGCATAGATAACTCCAAAAGAAATAGATTAACGGTACTATTAGCTTAGCAATGATACCGCGTTCTGGTAGCAACTAAACAATCGCTCTATCCAAAATTTCAATCCAATGCTTCACCGGGATCGACGTGCCTGATTGCAGATGTTGGATACAGCCAATATTAGCCGAAATAATGCATTGTGGATTTAATCGTTCTATTTCAGCGAGTTTACGATCCCGCAATTGATAGGCGATCTTAGGCTCTAACACCGAATAAGTACCGGCTGAACCACAACATAGATAATTTTCGCTTAAGGTCACTTCTACCTTAAACCCAAGTGATCGAAGCTGTTGCTCTACACCACCCAATAAGCGCTGGCCATGTTGTAAGGTACATGGCGAATGAAACGCCATGAGTTGCTGAGAGCCCGCGGTAACACGAGTCCGCAGTGCGGACACCAGATCCGGCAATAGCTCACTTAAGTCGATTGTCAGGGCACTTACACGTGCCGCTTTTTTTGCATACAAAGTATCCGTGGCAAGCGCCGCGCCATAGTCCTTAACCATCACGCCGCATCCAGAGGCATTCATGATAATCGCCTCTATCGCATTATTTTCAATAGTGGGCCACCACGCATCAATATTGCGCCGCATGTCGTTAAGTGCGCCTTGCCGATCATTGAGGTGCATTCTGATCGCACCGCAGCACCCCGCCTCAGCCACGACCAGCGTCTGAATACCTGCCGCATCTAGCACACGAGCGGTCGCCGCATTGATGTTGGGTCGCATGGACGGCTGCACACAGCCGGATAATAAAAGCACCTTACGGGCATGCAGGCGGGCCGGCCAGTTCCCCGATTCACGCTCGGCACCCGAAGGCAATTTATTCTGTAATGTCTGCGGCAAAAGGGGCCGCAATAGCGCTCCAAGTTTCATCGCCGGGCCAAACAACGAGGAAGTAAGCCCTTCTTTGAGAACCCAGCGAACAAACTTCTCACGCGTGGGACGCTTGACCCGTTCCTCAATCACTTGACGGCCGATTTCGACTAAATGGCCGTAGTCCACCCCACTAGGACAGGTAGTCTCGCAACTGCGGCAAGTCAAACAGCGATCAAGATGTTGTTGTGTACTGCGCGTCACTGCGGCACCTTCGAGCACCTGTTTAATTAAGTAGATACGGCCGCGCGGTCCGTCCAACTCATCGCCTAGCAGTTGGTAGGTGGGACAGGTCGCTAAACAAAAACCACAATGCACACACTTGCGCAGTATCCCCTCAGCGGTCTCGCCTTTCTCGGTGTCTCTAAATTCAGGACTGAGTTTCGTTTGCATACAATAATTTTAAGGATCGGCGTACAGTCGGCCAAGATTGAAGATATTATCGGGATCGAATGCCGTCTTTAAATTGCGATGAATACGCATTACAGCCTTACTTAAAGGCGCGAAAGGTGTGAAGTTGGCCGAGGATTTATCGCCACCATAAAATAATGTCGCGTGTCCTCCTGCTTGCATCGCGAGGTTACGCACAGCATCAACGGGTAGCGAGGTGCGCCACCATCGTAACGCGCCCGCCCATTCCATCAATGACTCCTCTTGCGGCGTCAAAATCTTTGCGGTCGCAGGCACCGAAAGACGCCACAAAGATTCACCCTGGGCAATTTCCGAAGGTTCCACCTTAAAAAAAACCTGGCGATGATCGCGCAAATCCACCCACCACTGGGTTGCCTCATCGGCCTCTATCCGGGACCCTCGCAATATGTTCGCTGCCGACTCTACTGCTGCCCGAGCACCTCGTAATCGCACGCGTAACCGACCTTGAAACCAGCTGGTCGCATTAATTGGTAAGGCTCGCCCTCTCCACTGATTCATTTTTTCAAGCGCCTCGTGGGCTGTCATTTCCCATTCCACAGTCGCATCCGTTGCGGGTATGGGCATTACTTTAAGCGACACTTCGCAGATCACGCCGAGCACACCCAACGAGCCTACGACTAACCGCGACACATCGTAACCCGCCACGTTCTTAATCACCTGGCCCCCGAAGCGCATCAATTCACCGCGCCCATTCAGCAACGTCACGCCGAGCACGAAGTCGCGCACTCCGCCCACACTGGCGCGAGCGGGTCCCGCCAGTCCCGCCGCCACCATTCCCCCGACGGTGCCACTAGAGGAAAATCGCGGTGGATCGAAAGGTAAATATTGGTTTTTTTCAGCCAAAATCGTTTCCAAGTCTATGATCTTGGTACCGGCTCGTGCCGTCACTACCAACTCGGTCGGCTCGTAGCTAGTAATACCGTCTAGTAAGCTTAAATGCAGAGGTTCACCGCGTGGCGTTCCACCGTAAAATGCTTTGCTGCTATCTCCGCAAATGTTTAGCGTCATGCGGCGTTCACGCGCTGCATGAACCTGCTCAACTATTTGTTGCAATGCCGTGTTGTTCGACAAACTCAAAATCTCGGCAATTCAGCAAACGGCAGTAGACCTCGGTGTACGGTCATCTTTCCATACTCCGCACAGCGGTGCAGAGTGGGAATCACTTTACCGGGGTTGAGTATCTCCTTAGGGTCGAAGGCTAGTTTCACTGCAATCATTTGTTGTCGTTCGAGCGGCGAAAACTGCACACACATTGAATTGAGTTTCTCTATCCCAATGCCATGTTCCCCACTAATAGTGCCACCTAACTGTACGCTGGTCTCCAAAATCTCAGCCCCGAACAGCTCGCAACGACTAAGCTGATCTGGGTCGTTAGCATCAAAAAAAATCAAAGGATGTAAATTTCCATCACCCGCATGAAACACATTGGCACAGCGTAAATCATATTTAAACTCCATCGCCTCAATGGCGCGGAGCATTTCGGCCATACGTCTGCGCGGAATGGTGGAGTCCATGCACATGTAGTCAGGACTGATACGCCCCGATGCGGGAAAGGCATTCTTACGACCGCTCCAGAATTTGAGGCGCTCGACCTCATCCTGACTTAAGTCCAAGCGCGTAGCACCGCAGCCTTTAAGCACTGCGCGCATGCGCCCAATCTCTTCTTCTACTTCATCATCCGTACCATCGCTTTCACACAGCAATATCGCCGCCGCGTTAAGGTCGTAGCCTGCGTGAACAAAGTCTTCAACCGCAGCGGTCATGCGTCGATCCATCAACTCAAGCCCTGCCGGGATAATGCCAGCGGCAATTACCGCAGCCACTGCATTTCCCGCTGATTCCAAATCAGCGAAACTCGCCAATAAGCAGCGCGCCACGGTTGGCTTAGGGATTAACTTGACGGTGACTTCCGTAATTACTGCGAGCATGCCCTCGCTGCCGATTACAATACTCATCAGATCCAAACCGGGCGAATCCAGTGCCTCGCTACCGAATTCTATAAGTTCACCCGCCGCGGTGAAACCTCGGAGCTTGAAAATATTGTGCAAGGTCAGACCATATTTCAAACAATGTACACCGCCTGAATTCTCGGCAATATTGCCGCCAATTGTGCACGCAATTTGACTACTGGGGTCGGGGGCGTAATAAAGTCCGAAAGCAGCTGCCGCCTCACTGATCGCAAGATTCCGTACGCCGCATTCGACCACCGCGAGGCATGCTAAAGGGTCCACGCGGATGATTCGATTAAACCGCGCTAAGGATAAAATGACTCCGTAACGATGCGGTGTCGCGCCGCCTGAGAGGCCAGTACCCGCCCCCCGGGCAACGACCGGCACGCCCAAGGCATGACAGGCCATGAGTACCGCCGCAACTTCCGCGTCGGTCCGCGGCATGACAACCGCCAGTGGCGACTCCCGATAGGCTGTTAAGCCATCGCACTCATACGGTGCGGTATCTTCGTGCCGAGAAAGGATAGCGTCGGCAGGTAGCACGGAGCCTAGTGCCTTAACAATCTCGGATTGACGAGCTACGCGCTGGGTTTGGTCTGTAATGGCGATAATTTCGCTGATGCTCCCAACAGCCGCTCCGCCTTCGGTGCTAGCCACCCCTCAATATCATCAAACACGGTGAACACCGCCGGTACAATCACTAGCGTTAACAGCGTCGAAGTCACCAACCCGCCGATCACCGCAATGGCCATCGGCGCGCGAAAATCGCCTCCGCCCCCGAAGCCAATCGCCGCGGGCAACATGCCCGCCACCATCGCGACCGTAGTCATCACGATGGGCCGCGCACGCTTGTGTCCGGACTCCAAGATCGCTTCAAGGCGAGGTTTGCCAGCGCGCATTTCAACAATGGCGAAATCCACAAGTAATATAGAATTCTTGGCGACGATGCCCATAAGCATCAAAATGCCAATAACTACTGGCAAAGAAAAGGGGTGATTGGTAAGAATCAATGCCAGCACCGCACCGCCTAAGGATAAGGGCAACGCCGATAATATCGTAATCGGTTGAAACACTCGCGCAAATAATAACACCAACACCGCAAACACCATGAGCACCCCGGCACCAATGGCCACTAAAAAGTTATCGAATAATTCCTTCATAATTTCCGCGTCACCGGTTTCGACCAGATGCACGCCTTCGGGAAGTTTCTTTAAGGTGGGTAGTGCATAAATTTTCTTGGTGGCAGTTCCCAATTCAATGCCGGGTGACAAATCCGCTTCAACAAAGGCGCGCCGACTTTGGTTATAGCGCCGCACGGCCGAGGGTCCCTGACCAAATTTCAGTTCTGCCACTGATTTTAGGGGCACACTGCCACCCGAGGCGGTCGGCACGGGCAGACTCTCAAGCGTCGCAAGATCACCTCGCGCGCTCTCCGCCAAACTTACGCGGATGGGAATTTGGCGATCAGCCAATGCAAACTTCGCGCCATATTGGGGTAAATCGCCCAAGGTAGCAATTCGAATCGTTTGACTGATACTCTCAACGGTCACTCCCAGTTGAGCGGCAATATCCAAACGTGGCTTGACCACAATCTCTGGGCGCGGCATATCGCCCCTAATACGCGGCGCCCGTATCTCGTGCAAACCCTGCATTTCGGCGAGCAACCGATGCGCGGTATTATCAACTAAATTAGGATCATCACCAGTCAGGTACAACTGCACATCGCGCCCCCCGGCACCACTATTATTGGAGAAATTCAAATGTCCATCAGGCACTTGCTCAAGCAGAGGCATCATTTTCTGCTCCCATACCTTCTGGCTGATGCTACGTTTTGAACGCGGAACTAAGGTGATATACAGACTTGCGTTTCGAATCTCGCCGCTATCGCCACCGATAGACTCGACCACATCGCTCACCTCTGGCGATTTAAGCAAAATTTTAGTAGCGGCGGCGGATATGAGCGCCGTGTCTTGCAATTTACCCCCCGGCGGTAGCTCAATATTCAACTGCGAACTGGAAAAATCATCCGGCGGAAATAATGCCGTCGGCAAAATCGCAAAACAGCCGATGGACAGCGCGAAGAAAACCGCGCCTCCCGCGATGGTTTTCCAGCGATTCGCCACACACCAGCGCAACCATTGCAAGTAACGCTTCATAATGGGTCCGTCATCGTGATGTACTAGCAACGCGTCGCCGTGCAGTGAGTACGCCGCTAATACTGGCGTAATCAACCGGGCCACCAATAACGAAATGAACACCGCCACAGCTACCGTGAGACCAAATTGTTTAAAATACTGGCCCGTGATGCCCCCCATAAAGCTCACCGGCAAAAACACCGCAATAATCGTGAACGAGGTTGCCACCACCGCAAGTCCAATTTCATCAGCCGCGTCAATAGCCGCTTGAAATCCGCTCTTGCCCATCCGCATATGTCGAACAATATTTTCGATTTCGACGATGGCATCATCGACTAAGACGCCCGCCACCAAGGATAAGGCGAGCAAAGTAATATTATTGAGCGTAAATCCCATCCACTGCATAAATACGAAAGTACATACCGCGGACAGTGGAATGGCCAGCGCCGAAATGAGCGTGGCGCGCCAGTTGCGTAAAAATACCCACACCACAGCAACCGCCAGCAGCGAACCTTCCACCAACGCTCCGATCGCCGAGTCATAACTCTGTAAAGTGTGTTCCACCGTCGTAAACGTCGTGACAATTTGTACAGCTGGATTTTCGGTATGAATTTTCGCCAATGCCTTTGCGACATCAGCAGCCACCGCGACATCTGAAGAGCCCTTGGCTTTAAACACGCCGAAGGTCGTTGCCGGTCGCCCATTGAGCCTGGCAAGACTGCGCACTTCAGCAACGCCATCACGCACATCCGCCAGGTCGCGCAAGCGCACGGTTTTGCCATCTCCTGCGATAATTTGCGTATCGCCTAGAGCCTCGGCGCTGCGCGCACCGCCTAGCACCCGGATGGCTTGCTCACCGCCGCCCACCTGCGCCCTGCCCCCGGTCGCGTCAAGATTGAGTGAGCGCAATTGCTCATTGACTTGAAAAGCCGTAATACCTAAGGCTTGTAATCGACTAGGATCAAGTTCTACTCGAATTTCGCGATCAACGCCGCCGTAGCGGGAAACCTGCGCTACGCCGGGGACGCTCAGCAAGCGCTTGGTCACGGTATTGTCGATGAACCAACTCAGTTGCTCGGGCGTCATCTGGGTGGTAGTGACCCCATAGTATGAAAACGGCCCGCCATCGATGGTTTCCCGCTCTACCTGGGGTTCCATAATGCCGGACGGTAAATCATTACGCACTCGGGCCAGGGCGTCGCGCACATCAGTAACGGCACGATCAATCGGGGTACCGATCTGAAATTCCAAGAAAATCCCGACTTGGCCCTCGACAATATAGGTCGTCATTTTATGAACATTACCGATATTGGAAATAGACCCTTCAACTTTTTGAGCGATCTGGGTTTCCATTTCAGTGGGGGCTGCACCCGGCTGCGAGACATTGACGCGCACCATGGGAAACGAGACGTCCGGGTCAAGATTAATCGGCAGCCGAATAAAGGCAACCACCCCTAAAAAAAACAACACCACAAAAAACACGATGGGTAGGATCGGGTTTCGAATGGCCCACGCGGAAATATTTTTCATAACGCCCCGACTCCCGAGGCCCCGCCACCCGCCGCCGCGGCTACTCGGGTCTGTGGTCTCACCACCTCGCCTACTTGCAGAAATGCGCCTGCGGTCGTCACCACGGTTTCTGCGCCGGTTAACCCTTCGGCGATGGTCACACCATTGGCTACTATGCCTGACACTCGCACAGGGCGACGTTCGACTTTGTTCTCTGCATTGACAATCAAAACATAACTGCCCTTGTCATCGGTGAGCACAGCGGTTTGCGGTAACACTGCGCGTGCTGCGTTACTAATGGTCACTTCAGCTCGAGCAAAAGCACCCGGTCTTAAGTTAGGATCTGAATTCAAGGCAATACGCACGCTACCCAAACGAGTCTTAGGATCAATCACCGCCCCCAATAGACGCACATGTCCGGGGAAGACTTGCGCGACCCCTGTTAGATGAACATTCACCAACTGACCGAGAGTCAATAGCGGTAGGTCTTGTTCCGCGACTTCACCACGTAACTCCACTTCACCGCCCTGTGATAGACGAAACAGCACTTCGTTACCCGGCATGGCCGTTTGCCCCACTTCGATACTGCGTGTCAATATAAGCCCATCAGCAGGCGCACGTACGTCCGTCCGCGCTAACCGTGCCTGCGCTTCGGTGAGCTGAGCGGCAGCGACTTTAACCTTCGCGGCAGCCGTTAGCGCCGTGGAGCGGCGACGCTCGGTCTCCTCTGTCGACAAGGCGCCTGAGGCTCCTACTTTTTCGGCCCGCTTGTACTCTGCCTCCGCGAGGGCTTCCTCCGCGCGTGATTGCTCTAAGGCCGCCGATAGGCTGCCTACTTGCGGCTGCAGCACCGAAACATTGAGTCGAGCAAGGACCTGACCCCGCTTCACATGATCGCCCGCCTCGACATAAATGGCGGCAACTCGTCCACCATCCCCTTCGACGCCAATCGGCATATCGTATCGAGCAGCAATTGTTCCCACGATACTCACGAGGGTTGGCGCTAAACTTGAAGTAACCGCGGTAACCGAGACGGTGGGAATGGCCGCTTTACCGGCATTAGGGTCTTTGGGTGTGGTGGCCTGCACTAGTCTTAAGGCCAAGCCGCCCCCCAGCAATAAGGCTAACGTAATGACGAGTCCCCACCCTCGTTTTCCGGATAGCCAGGGTTCAATATTCATGTCACATTCCCTGCCAAACAATTTGACGAACCGTGCACCTTTAAATACCCACTTCCGCCGGAGAAGTTTCTATTCAGCTCGGCTATTCGGCTATTCAGCTATTCGGTCAATCACGAGTTCGCGTATTTTATCGACACCGACATTATAGTTAAGTTCACCGTACAAATCGCCGGCCACCGG
>JAYVYN010000060.1:0-31076 GCA_043784265.1 Gammaproteobacteria bacterium
AAACTTAAGTGATGCTGAGCGTACGCGCATCCGCCAGGAGGAAGCGCTACCGCAACTGACCTCCTTGCATAACTGGGCCAGCACCCTACAGCACGAGACCTTACCTTCCGGAAAACTTGGTGAAGCCATCGGATACCTACTGACCCAGTGGCCCAAGTTGGTGCGCTACATCGAGGACCCGAGACTCGCGATTGATACGAATTTAGCGGAGAACTCGATTAGGCCTTTTGCCCTTGGAAGGCGCAATTGGCTTTTCGCGTCCACCGTGAAGGGTGCACAAGCGAGCGCCGCGCTCTACAGCATTGTATCGACTGCGCGGGCCAATGGACTTGAGCCTTACGCGTACCTGCGCCGATTATTTGCCGAATTACCCAAAGCTAAAACAGTCGAGGACTTCGAGGCGTTGCTGCCGTTTAATACTTTACCAGTCTAGGCAAGGGCGCACTTACTCAATCGCTTACGCAACACCAGCGTGAGAGTAGCTTTGGTTATTTTATTCATTGGCCTGTCGTTTCTAGCGCGATATGTCGCGGCGCTCATGTATCTGGTGGTTTTTGCGGCCTTGCGGTTGTACGCCTTGAGCTGTGTATTAGCGCTGATGCAAAATTCCCAAGCGTTGGTGGTTGCTGCGTTTGCGGGTGGCTTTGCAGTGCCATTTTGCTATCGACCGGACAGGGTAGTCACATCGGCTTGTTCAGTTACTACACGGTACTCAATGTAGCGATTCTCTTTATTGCCCAGCAACGCTCTTGGCGAATGTTAAATCTGGTGGGTTTGGCTGCCAATATCGGCGCTCGGATGCTACAAACACCCGGCTGGCTAATCTGGGCTAGCGTATTGGTACTGCATTTTTGGATACTGAGGATTATTAATACGCATACAGGGGTCAATAATGAAATCACGGCACGCGATTCGTTGAGCTATGCCACCCATGTAGGGGGTGTGTGGCTGATCACACTATATGCTGGCTGACTGCTTACGGTTTTGTATAGCGCCTGGCGCCAACCCTTCGATGAGTTCACAAGCTCGCGTGAGTGCGTTGGATGAGTTGATTTTGGTGGAATAATTTCGGCAGCGTTGTTTTAGTGCCGCGTCAGCAAGCAGCGTGGAAATGGCGTCGGTCGCGCTTCGTGCGCGATATCGTGTTTGTGCAATACTGAGTCCGAGACGTAAGTGCTCGATCCGCGCTCCGTTATCAAATTGGTCGAATCCATTGGGCACGACCAGATGGGGAATGCCGGCCGCAATAGTTTGCGCCAGGGTGCCAATGCCGCCGTGGTAGACCAGCAGCGCGGCGCGCGGCAGTACTTCGCTGAACGGTACGTAACCGAACGCCTTAACGCCGAGGGGTAAGTCGCGAGGTAATTGCTGCGGGAAATTGGTGATCAGCAGGGCGCGCCGCTTTAAGTTGCGTACAGCCTGCATTGATTCTAGAAAAAAACGTTGCATGGTCGAGCCGGCTGAGCCTGGCGTAAAGATTATCGGCGGTTCGCCTGCATCCAGGAATTCCAAGATTTCTGCAGGCACCGGGACATGACCGCCGCCGCCGTCCCAGAGGGGAAAGCCGACAGTGTGAGTATGCGCTGGCCAGTCCGCTTGCGGCGCGGCGAACCAGTCGGGAAACAAACCAATGACCCGCTGCGAAGAGTGTATCCAGTGATACAGCACGCGACTGATGGGCCTAAGCCCTAATGTGGCGCGAAATTTATTCAGCGGGCCTTTGAGATAAGGGTCAATCCCTGCCCAATCCGCGAGGCTAAAGAATGCTCGCTTGAACCACATGGGCAAGCTGGCGGAGAGCCGCAGGTTACCGACCATTCCCGGATCGATGAGACTTCGAATGATGCAGGGTTGTAAGTGAACCGTGGCGAGCGGTATGCCCAGTTTTTCTTGGGCTACCCGCGCTCCGAGCGTGAGGCTCGATGCGGCCACGACGGTATTGGAATTCGCGTGTGCTTCGATCAGGCGGTAGATGGGTTCAATGGCAGGCACCATTGCATGTTGCGCGATGAGTGCGAAACCCTTGCGCGCATGGAAAAGATTGGGGTTGCCAATTAACGCTTCCACCTGTGCAGTAGTTCCCACCGGCAAAAACTCGATACCGAGGCTTGTGATGAGCGGCTCGAAAATCGGATACGTGAAAATGGTCGTACGGTGACCGCGTGCTCGTAGCGCTAGCGCCAGGGCAATCGTCGGATGTACATCGCCTGAGCTGCCGAGTGTGGGCAGTAGTACGTGCAAGGGCTTTTTTACGCGGGTGGCCATTTTTGTGCCGCGAAAATATAAGACATGAAAATACCGGCTAGCCCCACCGCGCCGAAGTTCCAGTAATCAGTCGGCATGGGTCCCCACCAGTGAATATGCCAGGGTACTTGTTGAGGATTGAACTTGGCGAGGCCGTAAGCGGGGTTCAAGATAAACCAAAACGCATCTTCGATAATCCAAAATAAGGCGACACAGCCGATGATGCGAATTTCAATTTGCCAGCTCCAACTGCTCAACATGATTGTCGGTAAGTGGAACACCAGCAACATGAACGGAAATATCCAGGCGTGATACCCGGTCATCGGGCGACCACCCCAAAAAATATCCAGTAGCCAATGATGCTCGACGCGCCAGGTCGGAAGCTTGGCCGCCCAGCCAGCGGCACCCTCGATTTGGATTTCTACGTTTGCAAAAAAGAATCCCAGTAAAAACAGGTAGGCGATTAAAAAAAATGGTCTTATCCAATAGGATCGAATCAGAAGGCGCATCAACTTACTACTTCGTTTATTGCCATTACCTTTTTTAAAACGGCAATCGCGGCCAGAGGTTTTGCGACGCTTTGCATATTCAGCCGCATTTTCTGGCGCAATTCGGGTTGCTGCATGAGTAATTGCGCTTTGTAGCATAAAGCTGGCGTGTCGACAGCCTTGAGTGCGGCGCCGACTTCTAATAGGTAGTCCGCATTACGTTCTTCTTGACCGGGGATCGGCGATACTACAATCATCGGAAGGTGCATCGCTAAACATTCTGAACTCGTGAGACCCCCGGGCTTGGTAATCGAAAAATCCGAGGCCGCCATTAAACGTTCAACGGTGAGTGTAAAGCTCTGCGGAAATAATCGGCCTGGAGTTTGCAACGCGAGTTCGGTTAGTTGGTTAAATAGACTTATGTTGCGACCCGCTAAGGCTATGAGTTGAAAATCACGGGGTTCTTGACCATTAGTCACTTCTGCAAAGTTCCCTATCTGTAGCAGCTCCTGGGCCATGTGCGCAATATCTCCGACTCCCTGCCCGCCAGACATTATCAGTGCAGTGAGCTTGCTAGGATCGAGCCCAATTTCGCGCGCGCAAATATCACGATTCAAAGTGGGTGAGAATTGCGGCATCACTGGGATACCGGTGACGTGAATGCTATCCGCGGCGATCCCGCGTGCGTGCAGCCTAGCGGCAATCTCAGCGCTGGCGACGAAATACCCTTGCATATGGGGATGTACCCAAAGCCCGTGCACGTCAAAGTCCGTCACTTGCACCCATACGGGGGGTATTGCTTGATGCTTAGCGATCCGTCTTGAGAGCAATTCAGCCGGTAGAAAATGCGTACATAGAATGACGTCGGGTGCTAGCTGCGTGATCGCAGCGCGGAGTGCACGGGTGTTTAGCCGTTCGATTTGACCGCGTAAGCTTGCGAGCACCGAGGTCCTCGATTCGGTATCAGTACTTTTGTAAAGGTAGGCCCATAGCAGCGGCGCTTTATCCACCAGCTTTATATAGGAATCCGCATAGATGTGACGAAAGTTCTTTGGTACATAGTCCATTACATCTAGGTGCGTGACTTTGAGTTGTGGCATGTGTAGGTGCGCGGTGGCTTCCAAGGCTTGCGCCGCGCGGACATGACCCGCACCCGCCGAGACACTCAAAATCAGAAGATGTTTCAAGCGCGGGCCCCTTCATCCAACTGTTTTAGTCGAAACAGCAAATCTAGAGCTTCACGTGGACTCAAAGAGTTTGGATCGAGCGCACGTAAGGCTTCGAGTGCAGCCGATTCGGCTAAGGGTGCGCTAGCAGTCGGCGCAACAAATAACGCAAATTCCGTTTGCGGTGAAGGCGTCCCAGTGGCGGTGGCCTGTCGTAAGGCGTCGCGTTCGCGCTCGAGTTCGGTCAGATAGCGACGGGCTTGTGCAGTCACTGATTTCGGGATACCCGCAAGCGCTGCGACTTGCAGTCCGTAGCTCTGATTGGCGGGTCCTTCCTTCACGCTGTGTAAAAATACTAAGCGATCTCCATGCTCTTTGGCTTCGACATGAACATTAGCGACACCAGGCGCCTCGCAGGCCAGACTAGTCAGCTCAAAATAATGGGTCGCGAACAGCGTGAAGGCGCGGATCTGAGTGGCAATGAAGTCCGCGCACGCCCAGGCCAGCGAGAGGCCGTCAAAGGTGCTCGTACCGCGTCCTACTTCGTCCATGAGCACCAGGCTTTTATCGGTGGCATTGTGCAGAATATTAGCGGTTTCGGTCATTTCCAGCATGAAGGTCGAGCGGCCGCCGGCTAAATCATCCGACGCGCCGATGCGGGTAAAAATCCGATCTAACGGACCTAGTACCGCGCGTTTAGCAGGAACGAAACAGCCGATATGCGCGAGGATGGCAATCAGTGCGGTTTGCCGCATGTAAGTGCTCTTACCGCCCATGTTAGGCCCCGTAATAATTAACATGCGGCGGGTATTGTCGAAGCGCAAATCATTGGGAACAAAGGGTTCACGCGAGGCTCGCATGACCACTGGGTGTCGCCCAGCCTCAATGAGCAGCATGGGTTCAGGTACTAATGCAGGTCTGACGCAGTCTAGCGTGATCGCGCGTTCCGCAAAACACGCGAGTACATCGATCTGAGCAATCGCAGCGCTGGTTTTTTGCAGGGTTGGCAATGCTTCCGTCAAGGTCGCGAGTAAGGACTCGTACAGTGCCTTTTCACGGGCGAGGGAGCGGTCTCGGGCACCTAGTACTTTATCTTCGAAGGACTTAAGTTCAGCCGTAATAAATCGCTCGGCGGACTTCACGGTTTGGCGACGTATGTAGTCGGCGGGTACTGATTCAGCTTGCGAGCGGTTAACCTCGATGAAAAAACCCTGCACCCGATTAAAGCCTAGTTTCAAACTAGAGAGTCCCGAGCGCTCGCGTTCCTTGGTTTCCAGATCTAGTAAAAATTGTTCGGTATTACTGCCGATCAATCGAAGCTCATCAAGCTCGGCATCAAAGCCTGGCGCAATGACTCCGCCGTCTCGTAAAACATGCGGGGGTGATTCAATGATGGCGCGAGTTAGTAAGGCATATTGGTCGGGATGTGTGTGCAATTCGGTACAGAGCCGCTGCGTTAGCGGTGCGTGTAGCGCATCGACGAGTTGTTGTAACGCCGGCAGGGCGCCCAAGGCGCTGCGAAGTTGGGTAAGATCACGCGGTCGTGCTGATAATAACGCGATACGCGCCAAAATTCGTTCTAAATCACCGATGCTGCGTAGCGCCTCAATCAGCGGCGTGTAGCGCGCATCGCTACTCAGCTCATCGACCGCATCGTAGCGTTCATTCAGGATGGCATGATCGCGCAACGGACGGTGCAACCAGCGGCGCAACAGGCGGCCACCCATGGGCGTTACCGTGACATCGAATATACCGGCCAGGGTCAATTCCGGTTTGCCGGCTAGGCTTTCGTCGAGTTCAAGATTGCGGCGCGTGGCCGGGTCCATGATCAGGGCGTCGTCGCGCTCTTCGGTGGTTAAGCTCAGCAAGTGGGGCAGAGCCGCCTTCTGGGTTTCTCGCACGTACGCTAATAAGGCACCGGCCGCTGCAATGGCTAAGGGTTTGCCATCGCAGCCAAAGCCTGCAAGATCACGGGTAGCAAATTGTTCGGTGAGCGCACGAGTTGCTGAACTTAATTCAAAATGCCAAGGGGGTCGGGCTCGCCACGAGCGATCAGTAGTAGCACCGTCAGGTGCCAGTATTTCCGACGGTCGCAGTCGTTCAAGCTCGGTCTCAAGTGCGGCCAGTCCTGCCATTTCCATGACCGTCAAACGCCCTGCCGATAAATCTAACCAGGCTAGTCCGTAGCGACCTTGCGCTCCAGCGCTAACGCCAACGCCTACGCCAGCGCCAACGCCAACGCCAACGTTTGAGCCGTAGACACTCGCCAACAAATTGTCGCGACGCTCTTCGAGTAGCGCCTCATCGGTCACCGTACCTGGCGTCACGATACGCACCACCTCGCGCTCCATTGGACCCTTGGTTTTCCCGGGTTCACCGCGCTGTTCACAAATCGCTACCGATTCACCGCGGCGCACTAGACGCACTAAGTAGGTATCGAGGGTCGTGGCGGGAACTCCAGCCATAGGAATCGGTGCACCGGCAGAACTGCCCCGTTGGGTGAGCGCAATATCCAATAATTGAGCGGCGCGCCGTGCGTCGTCATAAAACATTTCGTAGAAATCACCCATCCGATAAAACAACAACACGTCCGGGTGCTGGGCTTTAATACGCAGGTATTGCTGCATCATCGGCGTATGTTCGGGTGTGATACTGTTCATCTATCTAGTATATCGTCGGTTCGCATGAAAACGGTGCGTATGAAAAATTCTGATATTGAACTTGCTCGGCTGGCTGCTCGCGTGGGTCGGCATTTGCTTTCCAGCGGACGTCAGCTAGTCACTGTGGAATCGTGTACGGGTGGTTGGATTGCTAAGGTGTTGACCGATATTGCGGGTAGTTCGCAGTGGTTCGCTGAAGGGTATGTGACCTATAGCAATACCGCCAAGCAAAGGTTGGGCGTGGCGCCTGCCATTCTAAAATCGCAGGGCGCGGTGAGTGAAGCCGTAGTGCGCGCTATGGCTGAAGGGATGCTGCGGCGTACTCGTGCGCAGCTGGCGGTGGCGGTTAGTGGGATCGCAGGACCTGGTGGTGCGGTGCCGGGGAAGCCGGTGGGTACCGTGTGGATTGCGTGGGCGGTGCGGCGGGGCGGTACGTTTCCGCGTGGCGTTCAGTGGCGGGTGAGCGCTGAGCTGCGGCATTTTCGCGGTGATCGTGAGTCGGTGCGGCGCAAGAGTGTGGCGCTCGCGCTGGCGGGATTGTTGAAACTGTAATGCGTTTATTTTTTGCGCTGTGGCCGGATCGTGAGACGTCGGAGCATATCGCGATTGTGAGTTCTAGCTTGAGCGCCAGCTTGTTATTAGGCGCGGAAGCGCACGCGGTGCCGGCGCAAAATTTTCATGTTACGTTGGCCTTTGTGGGTGAGGTCGATGATTCGCAACTGGCGCTTGTGCGTCGAGTGGGCGCGGCGCTGCAGGCGTTGCAGTTTGTACTAACGTTCGACGCTTATGAATACTGGCCGAAGCCTGAAGTAGTTGTGGCAGTGGCGCGGGATATTCCGTTGCGCTTAAAAAATCTATGGTTGAGTTTGCATGAGGCCTTGGCCAAGCATCAGTGGGCCTTAAATCCGAAAAGCCTTCGTCCGCATATCACGCTGGCGAGAAGCGTGGTGCCAGCGCCGGTGCCCGCCGCGCTGCCGGGCGTGCCCGGTGCGTTGCCGGGTACCCTACCCGGTGCATTGCCGTTTAACTGGAGTGCAGGTGCGTTCTCGTTGGTGCGGTCTGATTTGAGGGGTGCGCACGCGGTTTATACAGTAGTCGATACCTGGCCACTACTGTATGGCTGATTAAATACTTGGAAATCTGCATGAAATGGGTGCATATGGAGCGAGCGTTGGGCGCTGGATATGAAATAATGTGCGCTCATTTACTTAGCACCATTGCATCTTAGTTGAGGATTTTTTAAATGGATGAGAATCGTAAGAAAGCGCTCGCCGCTGCGTTGAGCCAGATCGAAAAGCAATTTGGAAAGGGTTCGGTGATGCGCTTGGGCGATGCCGGCGCCACTTACGAAGTGGAGTCTATTCCTACGGGTTCGTTGGGTTTGGATATTGCCTTGGGCGTCGGGGGTATTCCGCGCGGTCGCGTCATCGAGATATTTGGTCCTGAATCGTCGGGTAAAACCACGTTGACTTTAGCGATCATTGCGTCGGCGCAGGCGAATGGTGGAACTGCTGCTTTTGTGGATGCTGAACACGCGCTTGATCCGGTTTATGCCGAGAAGCTGGGCGTTAAAGTCAATGATCTGCTGGTGTCGCAACCCGATACCGGGGAACAAGCGCTAGAGATTACCGATATGTTGGTGCGTTCGGGGGCTATCGATGTGGTGGTGATCGATTCGGTGGCGGCATTGACGCCGAAGGCTGAAATCGAGGGTGAGATGGGTGATTCGCATATGGGTCTGCAGGCTCGCCTCATGTCTCAGGCGCTGCGTAAGCTCACCGGAAATATCAAGCGATCGAATACCATTGTGATTTTCATCAATCAAATTCGTATGAAAATCGGCGTGATGTTTGGTAACCCGGAAACGACTACGGGTGGTAATGCGCTGAAATTTTATTCCACGGTGCGTTTGGATATTCGACGTATCGGTGCCATTAAGAGTGGCGAAGAAGTGGTGGGTTCAATGACTCGGGTGAAGGTGGTCAAAAATAAAGTCGCACCGCCGTTTCGGGAGGCTGAGTTTGAAATTATGTATGGCACTGGAATTTCCAAAGAAGGCGAGTTGATCGAACTCGGCGTATTACATAATATGGTGGAGAAGTCGGGTTCTTGGTATAGCTACAAGGGCGAGCGGATCGGTCAGGGTAAGGATAATGCGCGTACTTTCTTGCAAACTCATCCGGAGATCGCGAAAGACATCGAAACGCAAGTTCGCGCTAAATTAATTCCGGAAAAGGCGACCATGAACCGTGGAGCCGAAAAGGAAGCGTGAGGCTTGAGTCGGCGGGCTGAGATTAAGCCGCTGGATGCACGCGCCGCCCGGGTGGCGGCACTCGACGCGTTGGCGCGGCGTGATTATGCTTCCGGGGATTTGCGCGCTAAGTTAATAAAAAAGGGCTATGACGCGGCGGTCGTAGACCAAGTGCTTGAACGACTGGTTGCTGAGAAGCTGCTGGACGATGGTCGCTACCTCGAGAGTTTCCTGGCGTATCATGCGGCGCGCGGTCAGGGACCGATGCGAGTTCGTGCCGACTTAAAAAAATTAGGGTTACAGGGGCTGGAAGTGGAAGTCGCGTTGCAGGCTTATCCCGATTGGCTATTGCACCTGCGATCGGCCAATTTAAAAAAATTTGGCGCGACGCCCTCGACCCAGTACGCTGATCGACAGCGGCAAGCGCGTTTCTTGGGTTACCGGGGATACACGGGCGCGCAAATACGAATAGTTTTGGGTGTTGATACGGATTTGGGTGTTGACACAGATTTGGGTTTTGACACGGAAGCAGGAAGAGTTGAGGACCAATGAATAAGCGCGACAGTAAAATGCGAATGATGACCAGTTCGGAAATTCGCGCGAGTTTTCTGGAGTTTTTCCGCAAGAACGGTCATACGGTAGTGCCGTCAAGTTCGCTGGTTCCGGGTAATGACCCGACTCTTTTGTTTACCAACGCTGGCATGGTGCAGTTTAAAGATCTTTTCCTTGGCAAAGAGGTGCGTGATTATTCGCGTGCGGCGAGTTCACAGCGTTGCGTGCGCGCGGGTGGCAAGCATAATGATCTTGAAAATGTTGGGTATACCACGCGACATCATACTTTTTTTGAGATGTTGGGTAATTTTAGCTTCGGGGCTTATTTCAAGCGGGAAGCGATTCATTTTGCGTGGAATTTTATTACCGGTACCTTGGGAATTCCGAAAGAGCGTTTGTGGGTCACGGTTTTTAACGAAGATGATGAGGCGGCGCGGGTATGGACCGAGGAGATCGGTATTGATCCGACCCGCTGTACCCGCTTGGGTGAGAAATCCAATTTCTGGGCGATGGGAGAGACCGGACCCTGTGGCCCGTGTACGGAGATTTTTTATGATCACGGAGCTGAGATTCCCGGGGGTCCGCCGGGTTCGCCTGATGAGGACGGTGATCGCTATGTGGAGATTTGGAACCTGGTGTTCATGCAATACGAGCGTGCCTCTGGTGGTGTGATGACGCCGTTGCCGAAGCCTTCGGTCGATACCGGGATGGGGTTGGAACGTGTCGCGGCAATCATGCAGGGCGTTCAAAGTAATTATGATATTGATTTATTTAAGGCGTTAATCGCTGCGGCGGCGGAGGCGACCGGATGTCTCGATCTTAGGTCATCGAGTTTGCGGGTGATTGCGGATCATATTCGCGCCTGTACTTTTTTGATTGTGGATGGCGTGGTGCCGTCGAATGAAGGTCGCGGCTATGTGCTGCGAAGAATTATTCGGCGCGCGATTCGCCACGGTTATAAATTAGGTCAGACTCAACCGTTCTTTCACAAGTTGGTGGCGTCCGTGGTGCGAGAAATGGGCGGCTACTTTACCGAGCTGGTTGCGGGTGAGGCGCGCGCTGTGCAAGTCCTCGCGCAGGAGGAGAGCCGCTTCGCGGAGACCTTAGCCTCGGGGATGATTTTGCTGGAGGCGGAATTCGCTAAGATTCGCGATACGGGTGCACCGGAAATGGTGATCTCCGGCGAGACGGCATTTCGGCTGTACGACACCTATGGTTTTCCGCTCGATCTGACCGCGGATGTGGCGCGTGAGCGCGGATATTCGATCGATCAAGCGGGATTCGACGCCGCGATGGAGGCGCAGCGGGTGCGGGCGCGATCGGCGAGCAAATTTGGGGCCGATTTACGCGGCACGGTCAAACTGTCCGGCCAGACGGAGTTTTCAGGTTACGAGAAGTTATCCGATGCTGGAACTGTGACTGCGCTGATTGTGAACGGTGCGTTGGTGAATGTCTTGCGGGTGGGGGACGCGGGCCAAATAGTACTGGAGCGCACACCGTTTTACGCGGAGGGCGGCGGTCAAGTAGGCGATACGGGCGTGCTGAGCGGCGTGGCTGACGGGGGCGCGGAGGCGCAGAGCGTCCCGGTGCGTTTCGTGGTGCGGGATACCCAAAAGATTGGCGCCTCGTTTGGGCATGTGGGTGTGCTGGAAAGCGGTGTGGTGCAGGTGGGCGATTCGTTGGTCGCTGAAGTGGATGCCACGCATCGTCGTGCCACGGCGCTCAATCATTCTGCCACGCATTTATTGCACGCCGCTTTGCGTGAGGTGCTGGGGGCTCATGTGCAACAGAAAGGGTCACTGGTTGCAGCCGAGAGACTGCGGTTTGATTTTTCGCATCATCAGGCGATTACGCCGGATGAACTGCATGCAATCGAGGCGTGGGTGAATGTCGCGATTCGCGCGAACGTTAAAACTGACACTCGTTTGATGGCGTTGGATGATGCGGTGGCGGCTGGAGCGATGTCTTTGTTTGGTGAGAAATATGCGAGCGATGTGCGAGTGTTGTCGATGGGTGATTTTTCGTTGGAGCTGTGTGGTGGCACGCATGTTGATCGGTCAGGTGATATCGGCTTGTTCAAAATTGTGGGCGAAACCGGTGTGGCGGCGGGTGTGCGTCGGGTGGAAGCATTGACGGGGGCGGCCGCTTACGACTGGGTGGTGCGTACTGATCGGCAATTGCGCGAGGTGGCGGGTGCTTTGCGGGTTGGGCGTGATGAGGTTGACGAAAAAGTGCGTGAGCTTGTGGAGCGTTCGCGGCGACTGGATAAGGAAATTCAAAGTTTAAAGTCTAAGCTAGCGAGTGGTCAGGGCGGTGATTTGTCGGCTCAGGCGAAAGACGTGAGCGGCATTAAAGTATTGGCCGTGCAAATCGAAGATACTGACGCGAAGTCGTTGCGAACTGCGTTGGATCAATTCAAGGGTAAGCTGGGTTCTTGTGTGGTGGTGCTGGGGAGTGTACAGGAGGGTAAGGTGGTGCTGGTTGCGGGTGTGTCGCCTGATTTGCTGAAGCGGGTGAAGGCGGGGGATTTGGTGGCAGCCGTCGCCGAGCAGGTGGGTGGTCGGGGCGGAGGTCGACCGGATTTTGCGCAGGCGGGGGGTACGCAGCCCGAGCATTTGGAAGCGGCGCTCGCGAGCGTCGAGTCGTTGGTGAGGACTCGATTGACCAGTTGAGGCATCGATTCGTTCGATTACGCTGATTTCATTCGCTGAAAATTGGATATTTCGGTGAGCTTGGTTGTAATATCGGGCTACAGATTTCATTTTAGTGACTTCCAGTCGTGCAGTTGAGCTTGCTTGAGCCAATAGCGAGTCTATGCTGCGGTGCACCACTTAAGCGGTTATAGTCCGTCCCCATCTGTAAAGTCAGGAGTCCACATTAATGTTGATTTTGACCCGTCGAGTAGGCGAAACCCTGATGATTGGTAGTGAGGTGACCGTGACCGTTTTGGGCGTGAAGGGTAATCAAGTACGGATCGGTGTTAATGCTCCTAAAGATGTTGCGGTTCATCGTGAAGAGATATTTGATCGTATTAAGCGCCAGGATCAAGGCGCAGACACTATTTCTGGGTTTACGGATCTTGAGGATGCGTAAAAGATCGCTTAACGCCGATCACTTAAGCTTTACCGAAGTAGGTTCAGACGGGTATCATGCCCGGCTCCGCAAAAGGGCCTAGTCCCTGAGCTGGAGAGGTGGCCGAGTGGTCGAAGGCGCGCCCCTGCTAAGGGCGTATATCTTAACCGGTATCGAGGGTTCGAATCCCTCCCTCTCCGCCAATTGATTTGCGTATTGCGCCCGTAGCTCAGTTGGATAGAGCGCCTGGCTACGAACCAGGAGGCCGGGAGTTCGAATCTCTCCGGGCGCACCATAATTTGTGGTATTGAGAGCCGTCAGTGGTTATCTACCGATCACTGATTTAAATTCGAACTCCCGGCAGAAAACAAGCCGAGTTCGACAACTTGGGCCGTAGGCACCAAGTTGGACGCCGAAGCGCAAGCGATGGCGGTCCCGAAGGGACGAGGGCGCTAGCCCGAGCAATCTCTCCGGGCGCACCATAATTTGTGGTATTGAGAACCGTCAATGGTTATCTACCGATCACTGATATAAATTCGAACTCCCGGCAGAAAACAAGCCGAGTTCGACAACTTGGGCCGTAGGCACCAAGTTGGACGCCGAAGCGTAAGCGACGGCGGTCCCGAAGGGACGAGGGCGCTAGCCCGAGCAATCTCTCCGGGCGCACCATAATTTGTGGGATTGAGAACCGTCAAAGGAATCCAGAACATGGATGGCGTCTTGTAGATGATTTTGCTGCCACCACAGGCGACGTCTACGCGGGAGTTGGGAAACATCTTCAGAAAGATCTGTGCGCTACCTAAGGTTTTTGGTGTGGGTTGCTCATTGAGTGTCGCTATAAAACCCAACCGATTCTTTGGGGTGACGAAAACAAGGGGAATTTCGACGCCATTCCCTGATCTTCTAAAAATATAGTCGGCTTGCCCTTACCCTCTACTGACACTACGCGGATCAAGAATAGTGCTTCAAACGCAAAGATGACACGCTTCAGAGTCACCCGCGATATTTGGCTAGCACGAGCGGCTTCTGTCCACTTGAAGCATCTACCTTGTCGATTGGCAAGATAGACGAGTAAATCCTGTAATGAATCATAAAGCAGAGTAGTCGGGTAAATCTGCCTTATGTCCCTATTGAGCAGTGTTTCCAGATGTGAAGAAAATTTCTCGTTGCGAATCTGGATGTTTCGGAAAAGACTAATGCCCGGTAATCCACCTTGCTCAAGATAGCGCTTGAAGGTCTTTTCGGTCGTCTTTGACGCTTTTAGAAAATCTAGCTCGGTGGTTGAATTGATCTGCAGCAATTGTTCGCAAATATTGGGCAACGGCAGCCGGGCAGCCTCCGCGATAGTGAAGGCAAGTAGTTCCAAGGAAATGATGCGTTCCGTTAAGGACTCGCGAATATTCGCTTTACTGGTAAAGCGAACCGAGCCAGAGAGGATGAATTGTCCCTTTGCTTTGTTTGTGCGGACCCACACTTTCAGTGCTGGAAATAATGGTGGGCACAGTTGCGCCTCGTCGATGCCAAAGGGCGTTTCGCGACCTTCGAGGAAGAGTTCTGCGTCCGATCGAGCCTGCTGCAGAACGACGGCCTTATCAAAGGTAACGTACTTAGTGCAGACGGACTCAAGCAGCGTTGTTTTGCCAACCTGCCGTTGACCTAGAATGCCTACGATAGAGCTATAGGCAAGGAAGATCTTGTATCTCCTACGCCGAAGTAACCGTTAGCCTGTGAGTTTACGGCACCTTAAGCACCAGTCAAAGCCAGGCCCCCCGGCGGCGTCTTTTGGGTAGAGTGGTTGGCTGCGGTGAGTGCCATACGTTATAGAGCAAATGTACAGGCCGCCAACAATTAGCGGCACAACTGCCAGAAACTGTCCGAGTGTAATTGCGAAGTCCCGGCAGTTCGAATAATTGTTGATCATTCACGGCGTGAATGATTGTCATGCACTACATGAAGACACTTCCCCGCCTCGTGGGAAGGACCCTTGCTGATCGACTAAAGGTAATGCCGGCGGTCGCGATCGATTGCTGCCGATTGAAGTAAAGGCCACTACCAAGCCGAGGCTTGCTGAGAGTGCGTACTTGCGGACATTTCGGGCTGAGTACGGAAAGCGGTCTCGTGCTGGCCTTCTGTTACATGTTGGCACCACGTTAGCTTGGTTGACGCCCGAAGTACTGGCGGTACCGTGGTGGAAGGTCTTGTAAGCATCGCCGCATGGGCATGGGGTATGCTATAGCGCGTGCATACTGTCACTAAGCAATTGTGGGCTAGCGTGGTGGCCGCGAGCGTGGGCTCGCTCTGCTGCGTAGCGCCGTTGCTGCTGGTGATGCTCGGGATCAGTGGCGCTTGGATTGGTCAGCTGACGGCGCTTGAACCCTATCGACCGATATTCATCGGCGTCACGGCAGTTTTTATGGCCTTCGCGTTTTACCAGCTGTATATCGTTCCTTGGCGCTGTGCGGCGAACGAATTTTGCGCAGATCCCCGTCGACAAAGACGCCAGCGGCAAATGTTCTGGGTCGTTGCCCTGGCACTTGCTACCCTGATCGCATTTCCGTGGGTTGCCCCGTACCTGTTCACCTGAAGGTTAATCATCATCATGCGCCATTTAATTTATCTCGCGTTGCCCTTGCTTTGGTTGCTGCTCGGAATGGGTTCAGCCGTTGCGGCCCCCCCTCAGACGGCCACGCTCGCGGTCGAGAAAATGACCTGTGGCACTTGTCCCGTGGTGGTCAAAAAAGCGCTGACCCGGGTTCCGGGGGTCACTAATACGAGCATCAATATCGATAAAAAAACTGCCACGGTGGTGTTCGACCCGGACAAGACAACGATCGCTCAATTGACCCAAGCTACCGCCGAGGCGGGATTTCCCTCGCGGCTTATTGCGCATCCGTGAGCGCCGTTACCCTAGAGTCGCTACTGACATGCCCAAGCTGCGGGCATCAGCGCCTGGAAACGATGCCAACGGACGCTTGCCAGTATTTCTACGAATGCACGCATTGCAAAACGTTGCTGAAGCCCAAAGCGGGAGACTGCTGCGTGTTCTGTTCGTATGGCACCGTGGCCTGTCCGCCTATTCAAGACCAGCGCGGTTGCTGCCGCGCGGGTGCCAGTGCTCAACCTACTTAAGCCGGATAATTGAGGCATTTTTTTCTATTCTGTGGATTCGCGCCAATTCGATAGTTTGCTCCCACACCTTACCAGGGTTAGACTTGACGGCATGAAGCGTCAGCTCATTGTATTAATCACTATGCTCGCTCTTGGCCTGCAAGGGTCTGTGGTGGCGTTTGCGAGCATGACCCCGATGCTGCTGCCTGACTGCCAAACCCCATCCGAAAGTCGTTCTGATGTTTCGCACAAGCCCTGCTGCTCAGGTGAGTCTCATAAGCTGGGCTGCTGCTTGGATATGAGCATTGCGGCTGCGGCTGTCCCTAGCACAGTAAGATCTGCAGTCTGGCAAGGTCGTGCAGTTTTGACTTCGCTATTTCGTAGCATGATTTTCTCCTCGCGCGGCGATTCGCCGCTCATTCGCCCACCCATTCTCTAAAGACACTCGAGTTCCGTCTCCGCGACGGAACAGCGACTTTGAAAGTCGCTAGGGTTGTGGCGCGTGCCGCAAGTCGCCGTCGACTTGGGCTCGCTTAATCTTTTGGAGATAAAGACATGTTTCGCATTTTCGTGGGCATTTTACTGCTCATTTTCAGTGGAGTTGGCGCCCAGGCCAGCATTGATTTACCGCCAGCGCCAGCGCCAGCGCCATTGCCATTGTCGATGGAAGAGGCTGCGCGTCTCGCAGCAATCGATCAGCCATTATTGACGGAGCGGGAGGCAAGGATTCAAGCGGAAGAGCAGCAGGCGGTCGCTGCGGCGCAATTGCCCGATCCTAAACTCTCCGGCGGCATTAAAGAGCTGCCGATTAATACGGCCGAGGCCTTCAGTACGCGGCGCGATAACTTCACTGAGTTTTCCATCGGCTTGAGCCAGGACTTCCCGCGTGCAGCGAAGCGTCGGCTTGAGAGCGCTCGCAAACAGCTTGATGCCGATGCCGACCGGGCCGGTCTAGATAATGAGCAACGCTTAGTGCGACGCGACTCGTCGCTTGCCTGGCTTGAGGTCTACGAGGCAGAGCAAGGTTTCACATTCACTCAACGGTTGGCTGACGAAGCGATGTTGCAGGTGCAATCGCTCGAAAAAGATTACGCCAGTGCGCGCGCCTCTCAAGCGGATTGGCTTGCGGCCAAAGTCGAGGCGGGGCTCGCGGCGGATAAGGCTCACGACTGGCGACACCATGTTCTGCGTGCTCGATCGGGTCTTGCACGCTGGATCGGCGATGCGGCACAACGGCCGCTCGCCGCCGCCCTGACGATGCCAGCGGTATTGAATCCGTTGCCAGGTTTGTTGGCAGGGGCAGACCATCATCCGGTGATCGGAAACTTGGATAAGCAAATCGAGGCCTCCACGGCCGACGTCGCGCTCGCCCGCCAGTCCTACAAACCCGACTACTCGGTCGAGGTGTACTACGCTTATCGTCGCGACTTCGCGGACTTTGTCGGGGTCCAGTTCAAGGTAGATCTTCCTTATTTTACTAAGAATCGCCAAGATCGGGGTCTCTCGGCCGCCCTGCAGCAATCGCGAGCGAGCGAAGATCGCAAGCGCGATCTATTACGTGAACTACATATGCAGGTGAGTCAGGATTATTTGGATCGGCGACACTACCAAGAACGCGTGGTCGAGTTCGAGGCGACCATCCTTCCCAATGCGCAACATCGTATCGAGGCTGCGCGTAATACTTATCAGTCCGGGCGTGGCAGCTTTGATTCCGTGCTGCTGGCGCGTCGTGGCCTGCTTGATGTGCAGTTGCAACGCCTCACGCTCGCCGTTGAAGCCGCGCGTGCGCAGGCGCGCCTCGACTACTGGAGTGCATCGCAATCAACAGCAGGAGATGCACCATGAAACGCAGTGCCAAAATCGTCCTGGTCGTGGGCGCCGTGTTAGTTGCGGCCGTTACTTTTTTGCTGTGGCCGCGTCATCCGCATTCAGTGGCGATCAATCCCATCGCTAGTAATCCGGCCGCCACTAAAGGGACCCCTCGTTACTGGTATGACCCGATGCACCCGAGCGAGCATTTTGACAAACCCGGAAAATCTCCTTACATGGATATGCAAATGCTGCCCAAGTATGACGATCCGCTGCCGGCCGACGGGGTGGTCGTAAATCCCGGTGTCATCACGATCGATTCGCGTGTCGTCGCGAACTTAGGGATACGTCTGGCTCCCGTGGAGCAGGGCGATTTTTCACGCGACGTTGATAGCGTCGGCGTGGTGGCGGTCGATGAACACCGTATCGAGGTTATTCAGGTTCGCGAACGTGGCTGGGTCGAACGACTCGGGGTCCGGGCGGTCGGCGACGTGGTGCATCGAGGTCAGTTACTTGCTGGCGTGTATTCCCCTGATCTGCTGGCCACCCAACAGGAACTATTGATTGCCCGCGATAGCCAAGATCCGCAGTTGATCGAAGCCGCAAAGCGTCGACTAGAGCTGTTTGGGCTTGCAGCGACGCAAATCGCTCGCGTCGAGAAGACCGGCCACGTGGAGCGACGCGTTGATTACACTGCGCCCTTCGATGGATACGTGATGGATTTAGGGATTCGTCAGGGCGCCGCCGTTGAACCTGGCACGACACTCTTCCAGCTCGCCGACTTAAGTAGTGTGTGGCTCATTGCCGAAGTGCCCGAGATACAGGCCACGTGGATCAAGGTGAGCGATAGGGTTAATGCCGAAGTGCCTGCGCTCCCCGGGGTGGATTTCGCGGGCCATGTCGACTATGTCTATCCGGAACTTAACCAAGCGACGCGCACGGTGAAAGTGCGAATTAATCTTGTTAATCCGCATCTTCAGTTGCGGCCTGGGATGTTTGCGAGTGCGCATTTTCGAGGTCGGAGTCAACGCAATGTTCTGACTGTCCCTACAGAGGCCGTGATTCAAACCGGCACCCGCAGCGTCATTATTGTTGCGGATGATGACCGGCATTTTTATCCCGCCTTGGTACGCGTCGGCACCGAGCATGGTGGCCGCTCAGAGGTGCTGGCGGGATTGCACTTGGGACAGAACGTGGTGGCGTCGGGACAATTCCTCATCGACTCTGAGGCGAGTCTGCGCGGTGCGTTTGATAACCTCGCCGGTAGCCAGGGGTCCGTTAAGCCTGGTGTGCACTGACATGCTCGTCGCCCTGATTCGCTGGTCTATTCAAAATCGCTTCCTGGTGTTGATGGCAACCTTGCTACTCGCGGCCTGGGGTGTGCACGCGACGTTATCGATTCCGCTGGATGCATTGCCGGATCTATCCGATACGCAGGTCATCATCCGCACTGAATATCCGGGGCAAGCGCCGCAAGTGGTCGAGGACCAGGTTACGTATCCGTTGACAACCACCATGCTGTCGGTGCCCGGCGCTCGCACTGTACGTGGCTATTCGTTTTTTGGTGACTCATACGTTTATATCATTTTCGACGATAAGACCGACCTCTACTGGGCGCGGTCCCGAGTCCTTGAATACTTGAACCAGGTCACTGGACGATTACCGCCTGCGGCAAAACCGACGCTCGGGCCCGACGGCACCGGCGTTGGTTGGATTTACGAGTACGCGCTCGTTGATCGAGGTAATCACTTGGACATCGCCCAGTTGCGGGCACTGCAGGATTGGTTTTTAAAATATGAGCTGAAAAGCGTACCGAACGTCGCGGAAGTCGCGACTATCGGTGGTCTCGTCAAGCAGTACCAGATCGTGCTCGACCCCGATCGCTTGCGGGCGCTTAAAATCACTATTGAGCGCGTAAAAAAAGCGCTGCAAGACTCTAACAACGAAGCCGGTGGCTCGGTGCTGGAATTAGGCGAGACCGAATATGCGGTGCGCGCCACCGGCTATTTAAAAACACTTGAGGATTTCCGCAACGTACCCGTGGGCTTAGGCGGCGGTGGCACGCCGATATTCTTGCGCGACGTTGCTCGTATACAAATCGGTCCGGAATTGAGACGCGGTATCTCCGAACTCGATGGCCGGGGCGAGGCCGTGGGTGGAGTCATCGTGATGCGGGCGGGTAAGAATGCGCTTGAGACCATCGGCGCGGTTAAGGCGAAGATTGCGAGTCTTGCCTTAAGTTTGCCGGCGGGGGTCGAGATCATTCCTACCTATGACCGCTCGGAGCTGATTCACCAATCGGTTGCCACTTTGCGCGATCGATTGATCGAAGAGTTTGTCGTGGTTACGCTGGTGTGCGTGCTGTTTCTTTTTTCCCTGCGCTCAGCTTTTGTGGCAATCGTGAGTTTGCCGTTAGGGATCTTGGCGGCGTTCGCGGTGATGAACTGGCAGGGTTTGAACGCCAATATCATGTCATTGGGAGGTATTGCCATCGCCATCGGTGCGATGGTTGACGCTGCCGTGGTAATGATCGAAAACGCGCACAAGCACGTTGAAGCTTGGAATCGCGACAACCCGGACCGTGGCCCCAGTGCGGCGGAGCAAGCTCAGCTGATCGGCAATGCGGCCGCAGAAGTGGGGCCACCCTTGTTCTTTAGTCTGCTGATCATTACCTTTAGCTTCGTGCCGGTATTTACGCTCGAGGCTCAGGAGGGAAAATTATTTGGGCCGCTGGCATTCACCAAAACCTACGCGATGGCCGCCGCCGCGGGCTTCGCGGTGACCTTGATTCCGGTGCTAATGTTCTATTTTATTCGGGGTCGGATTCCGGAAGAAGGTCGCAATCCGATCAATCGATTTTCGATTTATATTTATCGACCCATTCTCGATCTTGCTCTTAAGTTTCCAAAGACAGTGCTGCTGTTGGCTGTTTTGCTGCTGTTATCGGCGGCTATTCCGCTGACGCGACTCGGCACTGAATTCATGCCGCCTCTAATTGAGGGCGACTTACTGTACATGCCTTCGGCATTGCCGGGACTGTCCGCCGATAAGGCCGCGCAACTTCTGCAGCAGACCGACAAAGTACTCATGCAATTTCCGGAAGTGCAACGGGTGTTCGGCAAAGTTGGGCGTGCCGAGACTGCGACGGATCCTGCAGGGTTGGAGATGTTCGAAACGACTATTCAGTTTAAGCCGCGCTCGCAGTGGGCGAGTGGCATGAGCCAGGATGAACTAATAAATAAGATGAATTCGGCTCTGCAGATCCCGGGCTTGTCGAATCTTTGGGTGCAACCGATTCGCAACCGCATCGATATGCTCTCGACCGGCATTAAGAGTCCGGTCGGCATCAAAATTGCCGGGCCGGACTTGGGCGTGATTGAAAAGCTTGGCGCGCAAATCGAAGCGGTGCTCAAGTCCGTGCCCGGTACACGATCCGCTTATGCGGAGCGGGTGCGAGGCGGGCGTTACGTTGAGGTGCGTATCGATCGGGTCCGGGCAGCGCGTTTTGGCCTTTCGTTGAGCGACGTGCAGCAGGTAGTTGCGCTGGCGATTGGCGGGGAGAACATTGGCCAAACCGTCGAAGGCCTACAACGCTTTCCGATCAACCTGCGCTATCCGCGCGAGCTGCGTGACTCGGTAGAAAAACTTACCGTCTTACCTATCGTTACGGAAGCGGGCGCGACGACCACCCTGGGCGCGGTCGCCGATCTTGTGGTCACGGACGGGCCGCCGCAGATCCGCAGTGAGAATGCGCGATTGAATGGCTGGGTCTACGTCGATATTAGCGGGCGTGATCTCGGGCGGTATGTCGCAGAGGCGCAGCAACTCGTGGCGCAGCGGGTGATACTCCCGGCGGGCTATTCGGTGAGCTGGTCGGGTCAGTTTGAGTATCTTCAACGTGCCACCGAGAAGCTGAAACTGGTTGTGCCCGTGACGCTGGCGATCATCTTCGTATTGCTGTATCTGACTTTTAAGAATGTGCGCGAGGCGGTGTTAATCATGGTCACTTTACCGTTCGCGCTTATTGGGGGTTTGTGGCTGCTATATCTACTTGACTACAATTTATCGATCGCTTCCGCCATCGGGTTCATTGCACTTGCCGGGGTCTCCGCAGAATTTGGAGTCATTATGCTGATTTATTTGGATCATGCGATTGCGGCCCATCGTAATGCAGGCCGACTCACAGACCCCGATTTGATCGAAGCAATCGAAGCGGGAGCGGTGCTGCGCGTGCGGCCGAAGGCGATGACCGTGGCTGTGATCGTTGCAGGGTTGCTGCCGATTATGTTCGGCGCGGGCACTGGCTCCGAAGTCATGCGCCGAATCGCGGCACCCATGGTGGGTGGCATGATTACTGCGCCCCTATTGTCGATGCTGGTATTGCCTGCGGCGTATTTGTTGATGCATCGGCAGAAGTCGCGGGTTTGAATTATGCGCTGAGAAAGCCGATTCTATGCCAGAATTCCTTCATGAACAGGGCCTGCGTGGTTCCTATTCGCTCGCCGCATTTTCCTTCTTTGCAATTGGCCGATGTTAATTAAAGTAGCACCAGGTGCTATACTCGGATGTAATCGAAGCTCCAAGGATCACGCGCGTATTTAAAACGTCATGGTTTGCCAAGGAGGTGAAAAAAGTCCACATTAAAGACATGGATTTGTGCGAGGCGATAAACGAGGTGGAGAAGGGACAGTGCGATGATTTGGGCGGCGAGGTCTATAAGAAGCGTCTGAACAAGAATCTGCATCGTAGCATTGTGATCTCCAAAGGCGGATTGAACTGGATTTATCAGTACCTTTTTGCAAAAAAAAGACCGCGACAACATTGATGGCAAAGAGCTTGAAGGCTTTCGCAAACTTGCTAAGGGCTACGCGGGTCTTACTGAGCAACAACTAGTGAGATTATTGGTCGATAAAGATCTGACGGAGATTTGTAATGGCGATGAAAAGAAAATTCAAAAGTAACGCTTTCGAAGCGATCCATACCAGTGCATCCGCGTTGCATCGAGTGGGCGCCATTGATAAGACGACGATGAAGGATTTTGACACGATGGCCTTTGCGGTTATTCCGACTATCAGACCTGCGCAGATCAAACGGCTACGCGAGAAAAACAAGGTGAGCCAACCGGTGTTTGCTCGGTATCTCAATACCAGCGAAAGCACCGTGGAGAAGTGGGAATCCGGGGCCAAAAAACCCAGTGGCATGGCACTTAAACTGTTAACAATCGTGGAAAAACACGGCTTGAATGTGTTAGGTTGACTTCAACAACGGGGCAGTGCCAAAGTCATTGAACGATTCGATTGCTCAGGATTTGGCGTGCGAATATTTCACGAGCGATGTCACTGGTCAAGCCGCCGCGTCCTTACAGTCGGGCGGCTCGCAGCCGCAGCGCGTTACCGATTACAGAAACGGAACTGAAGCTCATGGCTGCCGCCGCTATAATCGGACTTAAGAGCAATCCTAAGGTGGGATATAAGACCCCCGCTGCAATCGGTATTCCCACGACGTTGTACACGAACGCCAGCACGAGATTCTGACGAATATTGCGCATGGTGGCGCGACTCAAGGCGCGCCCGCGCACAATCCCGGCGAGATCTCCTTTAACTAGGGTGATGCCGGCACTTTGCATAGCGACATCGGTGCCGGTGCCCATCGCGATGCCTACATCGGCTTCGGCCAACGCCGGAGCATCATTGACGCCATCACCGGCCATCGCGATTATGCGACCCTCGTTTTTGAGACGCCGAACGATGGCGCTTTTTTGATCGGGCAGAACCTCCGCTTCCACCTCGGTGATTCCAAGCTTCACGGCGACCGCCTGTGCGGTAGTGCGATTGTCACCGGTCAACATAACGATTCGAATCCCCTCACCGCGCAACGCGTCGAGGGCTGCCATGGTAGTCGTCTTGATTGGATCGGCTACCGCAATGATACCTGCAGCCTGGTCATCAACCGCCACCAAGAGTGCGGTAGCACCCTCTTTTCGCAACAAATCGGCTTGTACCTCAAGATCGGCGCTGGAGATTCCACGATCCTTGAGTAATGCGGCGTTCCCGACCACTACGCGACGGTCACCGACGGTACCGGTCACCCCCTTGCCCGTGACTGAAGAAAAGTCAGTGACCGGGTGCAGTGTTACTTTCCTTTCAGCAGCCGCGGTGAGGATGGCGGCGGCGAGCGGATGTTCACTCGATTTCTCGAGGCTGGCGCCGAACGCTAATACGGCGGATTCGTCGAACCCGGCCATCGGCACGACCGCCGTCACGCGAGGTTTGCCATCGGTGAGCGTTCCCGTTTTGTCGACTAGCAAGGTATCGACTTTCTCGAGGCGTTGGAGTGCTTCGGCATTCTTGATGAGAACGCCTGCGCTTGCGCCTTTGCCCACCGCGACCATGATCGACATGGGCGTTGCAAGACCCAGCGCGCACGGACAGGCAATAATGAGCACCGACACTGCCGCAACAACGGCAAATCCCAACGCGGGGGGTGGCGCCCAGATCATCCACGCGGCAAATGCGATAATCGCTGAAACCATCACGGCCGGGACAAACCAGGCGGCAACCGCGTCGACCAGTTGTTGGATGGGTGCTCGACTGCGCTGGGCTGCGGCGACCATGTGCACGATACGAGACAACAGCGTATCGGCACCGATCTTTTCCGCGGTGATCGTCAGCGCGCCGGTGCCGTTGATCGTGCCGCCGATGACGGTCATACCTATTGTTTTTTCCACCGGCATCGACTCGCCAGTGACCATCGATTCATCCACCGAGCTTCGGCCTTCCGTCACCGAGCCATCAACGGGAACCGCTTCGCCCGGCCGTACTTGCAGTCGGTCTCCTAGGCGCACTTGAGCCAACGGTATTTCCTCGTCTACGCCGTCTGCACGAAGGCGTCGCGCTGTCTTGGGCGCCAACTTAAGAAGGGCCCGAATGGCGCCGCCAGTCTTCTCCCTCGCACGCAGCTCCAGTACCTGGCCCAGCAAAACGAGGACCGTAACCACCGCTGCGGCCTCGTAGTAGACCGGGACAAGGCCGCCTTCCAGTCGAAGACCGGCAGGGAAAAGATTGGGCGCGAAGGTCGCGACCAGTGAGTAAATGTAGGATGCGCCGACCCCTAGGCCTATTAAGGTGAACATATTGGGCGAGCGGTTCAGCACAGAGTCCCACGCTTTTTGAAAGAAGGGCCATCCGCACCATAGGACAATGGGCGTTGCAAGCGCGAACTGGATCCACAGCGACGCGGCCATGGACACGTAATGGTGCAAATTCAGCAGCTTAAGGTGGCTGCCCATTTCCAACCCAACGACAGGTATCGTAACAACAGCACCTATCACAAAACGCCGCGTCATCCCTGGCAGTTCCTGACTCGTGCCTTCCGCATCAGGAATGCCCTCAGGCTCCAATGCCATGCCGCAGATTGGACAGGCACCGGGCTGGTTGCGCCGAATTTGCGGATGCATCGGGCAGGTGTAAATGGTTTCCGGAATCATAGGTTACCTTGTTAGCATTGAAATTTTAGGGTGTTGATGCCTATCAAGTCTGTTGCTTGTGCCACATAGCCCGCGCACCGTGCGGTTCAGCCCATAATTGATTGGGTGAGCATCTGTCGTGCGCGACGTACGCGCATTTCGATCGCTTTTGCACTCGTGCGCAGTTCCGCAGCGGCTTCCGCGTGAGATAAGCCACTGATTGCGGTGAGCAGAAGCGCCTCCTTGTAGAAGCTAGGCAATGCTGCGACTGCGGCGTCCAAGCGTCGCACTCGATGCTCTTGCTCACCCTGCGCCTCTGTCAGTTCTGCGTGTTCTTCGGGCGAAAGGGGATCATTTTTGGGTTCGGCCACAAGGATCTTGTCGCGAACCCAACTGCGAAACCGCTGGCGCCTGCTAAAATCGCGGCACTTATTCAGCGCAATCGTGCGTGTCCAGGCGAAGAAGGAGCGCTTCGGATCATAACGAGCTAAGCTTTCCCACACTGAAATCAGCGTGTCCTGAAGAAGGTCGTATGCTTCATCGGAATTCCCCAGATAGCGGCGCAGTAGTCGATACAAATCTTCCTTATATCGACCCACGAGCATCTCGAAGGCTTTACGATCTCCTTGTTGCGCCCTCGATGTGAGTGTCGCATCCGGCAGTTCATCCGCCAGCACCGTCACGGCGGTGTGCTAGCCAGAGCCTGATTGACGGTTTGATCAAATGGATCAACTTGTTCGGGTAAGAGTAGTGCTCGCATGGCAAGTACATGTTGAACAGTCACTTGCTGCAATCCCATCATCGCTTGGTGCAGCCGATCGATCGCACGCCGCGTGTCCTCGTCATACGCATGACGAATAGTGATGGCGGCGGCGATGTCGCGGTTTGCCGCCTGCATATCCGCGTCGAAGCGGGCTCGCTGGGCAGTGAATTGCGACTCAAGCGTGGCGAGTTTCTGGTTTTGAGCCGCCGATAAATGCAATTCTTCGTGCAATACTTGGTCGAGCTGCCGGGAGGGGCGCACTTGGCGCAATCCATAGTTAACTCCCGCCGCGCCTCCAATCATGGCGGTCAGCAGGGTCATGACAATGATGACGGCAGAGGTTCTTGCCGAGTTCATTGAGAATTCCCCAGCAGCAAACTCGATGGTGCAAGTTCCAGCCCTAACGCAAATAGCGCGTGCCCGCGCGAGGCTTTCGCGAGCCGCGTCGCGTGGCTGCCGATCGCGATGCTGACGATGAGCGAGAGGGCCATAACGGCACCTTGAAAGTACACACGGCGCCTCGCCATGGTACGGTGTCGAACGCGCAGCGCGAGTCCGGACCAAATATCGGATTCCAATGACTCAAGGGAGTGATCTAGAGCTCGGTTTTCGAGCTGCCGTAATGGTTCGTCAATCATTCGAGGTTTCCTTTAGATGGCTATTGAATCTATACGCACCACACGACGGAGGTCCTCCCATGAGCCCTTAAGAGGGGCAGGGTGAGCCCGCGCGTATATTACACAAGCCTCAGTAACAACCGCCGGGGTCACAGTTAGCTATATGAGGGTTTTACTTGTGAATAAAATATGCCGTCCGTCGAACGTTTCGGGACTTCTGGGCCTTACGATATCCTTGGTGATACTTCTGGGCACCTTGGCCTCGCTCGCGGAGGCGCACGCCAAACTAGTCAGCACCACTCCTGTAGCCGATTCATCCGTCAGCTCTCCTGAATTGATTCAAGTCCATTTCAATGAGGCTGTAGAGACCAAGATGTCGAGCATTAAGCTCGCCACGGGCGACGGGAAGTCGATCTCGGTGATGTCAATGAACGATGCCAAAACGCCATCAACATTGGCCATTATGCCGAATGCCCCGCTCAACGCCGGGCTGTACAAAATCACTTGGAGTGCGGTGACGGATGACGGTCATAAAACGCAAGGTACATTCAGTTTTACGGTGAAGTAGACCGCGAATGGTCGCCGAGATACTGATCGGTGCTCGGTTTTTGCAATATGCGGGAGCCTTTGTGCTTTTTGGTACCTCTGCGTTTTATCTGTATGGCACCCGTGTCCCGGTAAGGCCGGTGGAGTTGCAGCAGGGGTCCGCGGAACGTCTTTTAATGAGGGTCGCGGCGGGGGCAGGGTTGCTGGGCGCCGTTGTTTGGCTGATGGCGGAAACGGTGGTGATGAGCGGTGCAGCCTCTGATGCTACCAATCCCAGTGCGTTGTGGGCGATTGTGTCGGAAACGCGATTTGGGCTTGCCTGCTCGGTACGCATTTTATTGCTGCTGCTTTCCTTGGGCGTTTGTTTTGTAGTCAATCGCCCACAGGTGTTGTGGTGGTTTCTGCTGTTACTCGGTGGCGCAGTCAGCTTAAGCTTCGCGTGGACAGGACACGGTGCCTTAGAAATAAACAAGACGGGCGGCTTTCATTTAGTGGGCGACCTGCTGCACTTGCTGGCTGCTGGCATTTGGATCGGTGCGCTCGTGCCCTTGGCGGCGATGGGGTTCCGTGCAACGCGATCCGCCACCATTGAGGACGCACAAGAGCTTCGGTTTGCCTTGACGAAATTTTCAAGTATAGGCGTGTGGGTAGTTGCGGTGCTCGTATTGAGCGGCGTGATCAATAGTGTGTTTCTCATTGATTTCGGGCATTGGCGTACATCACTAAGCAGCCCGTATGCGCGAGTGCTGGTCGTGAAATTAGCACTCTTCGGTGGGATGTTAGGGCTCGCTGCTTTGAATCGCTACCGAACTCCTCTCGGTACCGCATTAAAGGCAGTGAAGGCGAGACTAGTAATCGAAACCCTATTGGCGGTGCTGGTACTAGGAGCGGCCAGTATTCTCGGAACATTGGAACCGCCTGTTGGCGATAACTTTTGAGTGCAGACAAAACCTAGGAAAAGTCTATGAAAAGCGATGCATATCGTGGCATCGAGCTAAGTCGTCGCCGATTTGTTCGAGGGTTCAGCGTCATCACGGGGGCGGCATCGCTTGGGGTCTGGTCGCCGCGCGTGTTTGCGGCTGATGTCGGAATGATCGCGGCCAAGACCCCTGAGACTTTAAGGGGGACAGAGTTTGATTTGACAATCGGCAACACGCCAATGGCGTTCACGGGACGAATGCAGCCCACCACGTCGGTCAATGGCTCGGTGCCCGCGCCGACTTTGCGGTGGCGCGAAGGCACGACGGTCGCTTTGCGGGTTCACAACCGCCTCTCTACGATGAGCTCTATTCATTGGCACGGCATTTTGCTGCCGTATCAGATGGATGGCGTCCCGGGTATTAGCTTTCCAGGAATTGCACCGGGGGAGACTTTCACCGCCCAGTTTCCCGTCAAGCAGAGCGGCACGTATTGGTATCACAGTCATTCACGCTTCCAAGAACAAACTGGGCTGTACGGCGCAATCATCATCGATCCCGCGGAGGGCGATCCTATCCAAGCGGATCGCGACCATGTAGTGCTTCTATCCGACTGGACTGATCAAGATCCGGAGCATATTTATTCGAACTTGAAGCGGATGAGCGATTACTACAACTATCAGCAGCCCGATGCTAGGAAATTTATTCAGGATGTTCGCGGCGAGGGGTTGGGCGCAGCGCTATCGAAACGGCGTATGTGGAATCAGATGCGCATGAGTCCTACCGATTTGGGCGATGTATCCGCTGCGACCTATACCTATTTAGTGAATGGTGCTTCACCAGCCGCCAATTGGACCGCCATTGCTAAGGCTGGTGAGCGAGTTCGCTTAAGGTTAATCAATGGATCCGCATCGACTTTTTTCGACGTTCGCATACCAGGTCTTAAAATGACCGTGGTGAGTGCCGATGGTCAGCGGGTTGAGCCTGTGACGGTTGAGGAGATCCGGATAGGCGTCGCGGAAACTTACGATGTGATTGTCGTGCCCACGGATGATCGGGCCTACACGATCTTTGCGCAGTCCATGGATCGCAGCGGGTATGCGCGCGCAACGCTTGCGCCCCGTCCCGGGATGCAAGCAGAAGTACCCACCCCTGATCCGAAGTCCTGGCTCACCATGGCTGATATGGGCATGAACGACATGGGCATGAACGACATGAAAGGGATGTCGATGAATGACATGAAAAGCCGCGACCCAGCTATTGACATGCGGGTCATGAGTCCGCAGCGCGCATTGAATGATCCAGGTCCACGCCTGCGAGGCAACGGCCGGCGTGTGCTGACTTACGCAGATTTACACACCATTGGTGGGCCCATCGATAAACGCGGCGCGACCCGCGAAATTCAGCTTCGTTTGACGGGTAATATGCAGCGTTTCATTTGGGGGTTTGACGGAAAAAAATTCTCCGAGGCGGGGCCTATACATTTCGATCACGGCGAGCGGCTGCGCATTGTGTTGACCAATGAGACCATGATGGCGCACCCCATTCATCTGCACGGCATGTTTGGGGAGCTTGAAGCTGAAAACGGCGATGTGCTGGTACGCAAACACACCTTCGTTGTCCAGCCAGGTAAACAGTTGAGCTACCTGGTGACGGCCGATAATTTAGGTCAGTGGGCGTATCACTGTCATCTGCTTTATCACATGGAAGCGGGCATGTTCCGTGAAGTGGTTGTGGCGTGAATATCCGCCGAGGTAAACAATTGCTCGGTGCGGTGGCATTCCTTGTTAGCACTGATCTGCACGCACAGGGGGTCAATCACGATTCCATGCCTGGCATGACTATGCCAATGACGCCCGATAGCAGCGCACAAGCGCCTGATCCCGCGCTCACGCGGCCGGCGCTGAGTCAGCATTATCAGCCGCCGCCCATGGCGGGCATGGATATGGATGATGTGCTCAACCATCACTCTATATACCTTGAGACTCTCGAATGGGTGAGTGGTAATCACAGCGGCAATGCTTGGGACGCCCAAGGTTGGTACGGTGGCGACTTCAATAAACTGTGGGTGAAAAGCGAGGGCCAGCGATTCGGGGGTCGCCCCTCAGACTCGAAAGTGGAGACCCTGTGGGCACACACCATTTTACCCTACTGGGACACTCAACTCGGCATGCGCTATGACTTCAGTGGTGGACCTTCGCGCCAATGGTTGGCGTTCGGCCTCCAAGGCATCTCCCCGTATTGGTTCGACATTGAAGCGACTGGCTATTTGGGCGACTCGGGCCGTAGCGCCGCCCGACTGAAGGCGGAGTACAATTTATTGCTCACGCAGCGCCTGATTTTGAAGCCAGAAATCGAACTCAACGCTTATGGCAAAGCGGACCCCGAGCGTAATATTGGTGCGGGCCTAAGCGATGGGCAGTTCCAATTGCGATTACGATACGAGTTTACTCGCGGGTTCGCGCCGTATGTAGGCTTCGTCTGGGACCGAAAATTCGCAGCGTCCGCGACCTATGCGCGGCTCGAAGGAGATTCTACAATAGACCACCGAATCGTCGCTGGCGTTCAGATCTTCTTTTAAACTGAAGTCCCGCTATTTCTTGGGGGTCGCTTTCGCTTCGTTGCGCATTTCGGTTTTTTCCGCGCGCACGCTTTCATGTTTGACTGAGAGGACCTTGCCATTGCCTGCATCGACCTGAATTTCTTCAATGCCCAATTTACCGGGGACGCGTAAATCAAAGGACCAAATTAGACACCCGTGCTCGGCTTCCAGCTCGGCACTTGCGGTAGACGCAGGTTTACTACTTTTAAGTTTAGCAACCGCGATTTTCTCAGCCTCGACCTGCGCTAGCTTTGCAAGTCCTGCGAGTTGGGCATCGGACATCCCTTTCTCTGGAAATGACGTTCGCATAGATAGATTCCTAAGGAATATTCTGTGAAGCACGCGCCGAGATGAGCATGTTATGTTAGATCAAGCATGCGTTGGCGTCTGTACGTTAGTGAACGCAGCTTAAGACATCGCCGCGCTCTTATCGACAAGCTTTCGATTCGAGCCCGCACGACCGCGGGATAGGGTTATAGCGGTCTCCCACAGCGCTTCCAAACGAGTGATGCGACGATCATGGTCGCGAACTTCGCGCGCAGCTCTGCAAGAATTTTTTGCGCTTCATCGAGGCCGCTGTTCACAACGACTACCAATCAGCTCGGCCACGCTGACGCCTTCGCGCTGCGCTTCGACGTTGAGAAATTTTTTAAAATCTGGCGATGTCAGCAGCGTGACGCGTGCAGTTTTCATTGAACTCTAGCAGTGAATATGAGTATGTGCATGTTAATGCACATACCACTGCGCGTTAACCAAACCTGAGCGCCTTACAAGGTCGCTCGCAGCGCGTTAATCGCCATTACTAGCAACACCAAT
>JAYVYN010000061.1:0-19611 GCA_043784265.1 Gammaproteobacteria bacterium
GACAAATACAATCCGCCCAGCAGCAATTCCGCTTCACCACCGGTATTGGGAATGCGTTTTTTTTCGCGTGCTGCTAGCAGCCGCGTAATCGCCGAAAAATAATCGTCCTGATAGAAATAAAACAGCACATCCCCGTAGTGCAGATCTTTCACCTCATGAGGCGCCAGTCCATTAGGGTCCGGCTTGACGTTCTTCGTCCAACCGAATCCCCCTAACAAACTCAAAGCCAATCCTGCGAGGATAGGCCAACGCTTTAAATTAACGCGCGGCACGCCCTATTCCCAGTCTTTAACCATGAACTCAGGTTGATGTTTAGGCACACGGTCACTGATTTTTAATTCCAAGTACTTGGCACCGACCCCTTTATCAAACGCAATCGTTGCGCCCCGGCGATAATCTCGCTCCACCGGGCCCTTGCCAGTAAAGAAAGCCACCAACTCATGCTTGCCCACCTTTAAATTTCCCAAATACAAGCGATGCACACCGCCTTTTAACAAAGCACTCGCTTCACGCGCGGTATACAAATAATTAGTCACTTCCTTGTTATCAATTTTCACGGTGACCGAATCCAAACCAAAAAACGTTCCCACATCCATCGATAAAAACACCGCAACTTGAGTGTTAGCCGGAAAGAGCAATTCCTCCTCTAATACAAACAGATCTTTGTTCAAATCGATCACGTCTTTCTTGACACCCTGGACCTCCTGATCCAGCGTTTTAAAATCGCTCGTTTTAGGGGTCGCAGCCGCATCCGGCAAAACTGCGTCGTTTGCCGGCAACGCAGGTGCAGCAGTCGATGCGGGCGCTACTGCAGTGGGTGGCGCTGCGGACGCGCTCATGCCCGCCCAAAGACAGGCGAATAAGCCCACTCGCACTATATTTATCAATGATCGAGAATTGGAATTCATAACTAACCTATTGTTTTATTCGCGCAATAATCCGCGTATTTGATCAAGATATGCGGATTCGTCACCGCGCTTAAATCCGACACTTAAGTAACGCACCACGCCCGCCCGATCAATCAGTAAGGTCAGCGGCATTTTTTCTAAACGATAGTCACGTCCGATATTCGAGCCACTATCGAACAACATGGGATACGAAACATGCATAGAGTCCACAAATTCACGCGCCCGCCGCAAATCCTCATCCACTGATACCCCCAACACCACCAAGCCCGCACGTTGATAGGTCGCGTTGATACGATCAAGAGTCTTTATCTCAAGCCTGGCATCGCCAGCCCAACGCGCCCAAAAATTGACTAATACCACTTGGCCGCGATATTCGGATAAGCGCAAATTCTTCCCATCTCTACCCTTAAGGGCAAAATCAGGCGCCTCCGTGCCCACAAGCGCGGTAGCGGCATAGCTCTGCACGCAACCCCCGAGCAGCAACAAGCCGAATACACATCGTGTAACGCATAGGCGCAAAGACCAGTCAATCACTTAAGGTATCCTCAAGGGTCGAAATGCATTATGCAAAATCGCACAATGCGAGCGCCAGTGTCAACGCATTGGCGCACATTCGTAAGATTCATTACATGCGAGTGCTGGGTCGCGTACAACCCTGTCTCTGGAATGAGACAGCCGACTTAAGCCATTTTTCCGTTGACTATCCCTGCCAGCGGCAGAAAAGCGGTCAAAGCGTCCAGAGCACTGGGACCGCCCAAGGTATTATTCAAATTAGGTGAAGGATACAGGGTACTAAATTTCGCCTGCAAGCCATGCAGCGCCATGTAGTTAAGCACCACGGTTTGCACTAAATTGGTCACGCTATTCGCCGCCGGGCTGCCCGTAGTGTTCACTGAGCCATCGGCGTTGAAATATCCCAACTGCAAGGATGATTCCGGATTACTTTGAAAGGGCTGCGGCTTACCCTTAGGATTAAAGACTAGAAAATAAGTCGCCGCCACATTCGAGTTATCCGCGGTCCATACACCCTTACCGCGCCCTGCAACCGACATATCGATCATGCCATTGCTGGCAAGCGAGCCGTCGCTGAAGACATAGATCATCACCGGCTTACCTTTACGCGCCGCGAATTCAAGCACCGCCCCGATGCAGTTGCCTAAGTTAAAGTCGCGCATTTCACCGGTTGCGCGATCGCCGGTGTGATAGTCAAAACCGCCCATTTCAATGGTGCCGGCAGCCGCGTTACCCTCAATCACCAACTTCATCACCGCCGCGGTCTTTTGATAGTCCGAATTAGCCTGGTATTCGGTCGCGTTAAAGATTCCGCCGGGTCCCACGATATCAGGATCCAAATCCGGATTGACGGCGGAAGGACTGTTGTATTTATCGGTGACGTAAGCCGCTTTGGTATATCCACACTGCGCAATACCCGGAATTACGTTATTATTTTTGTCCGTCCCGCCCAAGGCTACCGCATTAGCCGCCGGGTCCGCATAGGCCGTCACTTGGGCATACTTAGCATCGCTGATGCGTTTGGTCGATTCCATCACCGCCGTCACATCAGCAGCGTTAGGCAACAAGGTACTCAACTGACCCGTATTCACCAGACCCGTGGTGTCGCTGGAACTCGCCACTCGCGTGGGCTGTGCGGTAACGTTGATCATGGTGGGCGGGGACATAGAGCTGCCGCCGGATACCGAACTCTCCGTACCGATCAAATCCAACAGCGCGCCGCGCGCACCCACCTGCCAAATACCGTACATCGGGTTATGAGGATTCACATTCGTGTCGTTCTGCGACAACGCCGGGATCACCGTACCATTCGTGTTGGCCATCGCCATCGCCCCGGTACGCGCCTTCATCCCGCGCAAATGAGCACTATCTGAATGAAATCGCAGCCCAAAGGTGCTGTCAATAAAATTACCGGCAGTGCTAGGATTGGGGATCATGGTACCCGGCAGCCCTAATTTGTTGTAGCCCGCCGTAGTCAGAAAATCGAGCTGCCCCTTAGGGCCACCCACCAATACATTGGAGCCCGCGATATTCCCGCCGCCCGCCAAATCAAAGCATATAAACGGCACCAATCCAGCGCCCAAAGAGATGCCACAGGGTCCCAATAACGCGTTAATGTCGGTCGACAAGGCCGCCTGCGCGTATCTCGGGTCGGCCAACAAGCCCAACAGCGTGGGTGCCAAAGCAGTAGCGGCACCGGCCATGAAACCTTGCGCCACAAATTCGCGTCGCGTACGCGGACGCGAGTGATCGTTGTGACGCAGCGGCTCGTTTAACCCTAGGGCTTTTGGTTTCTTAAACATGGGGAATCCTTGGATACTCTAGATTAATTGATCAACATATCGGCACTACCGAAGGCCGCCGCGCAGACGGCGCTGGTCACTGCCAACGTACGGGCGGTCGTATTACAAGGAGTGGCCGAGTTACTACAAAGCTTGCCCACTAGCGCATTGAGTTCTTGGGTAACCGAGCTAGCACTTGGCGCACTATTCAATCCACTGCCAAGCACCTTAGCCGCAAGTGGCGTAGTCACCGAGGTAATACCATTAGACGTCGTAAGCAACGAGCCATTGCTAAAATCTGCCCCTGGGAACATTTGCGCTTGTAGCGCTGGGGTATTGACCATCACGCTACAGTACTGAATGGCTAATTGAGCAATACCCACCTGGCTCGACGCCAGGAATCCCTCTAAGGTCGGCGTCGCAGGCAGTTGCTGCTGCACGGCGCGATAAGTCTGACTGACGGCCGATTGGCTAGTGGGCACCCCGGTATAGGATGCAAGCGTGGAGTTGATCTGTGCAAAGGTCCGCACCCCCACATCCGCTACCGCTGCTTGGTCAATCGCCGCGCTGGGAACGGGTGTGGGTTCGACAATCACATTAGTCTGAGTGCCCAGTTGATCAAAGCTTAAAAAGAATTGATCGGTCGCCGCATTTTGCAGTGCTATCACGGTTCCCACCGGCGACAGCACTTCTCCCTGAGCGGTATAGTTGGCAGCCGTTACCGTAGTATTTAACGGTATATAAGCCTGACCCACGCTGGGAATTGCGCCATTGACACCAATACGCAAACCCTTAACCATGATGCCGTCAGGTTTCACGGTCGGATCCAACGAGACGAAGGTCGGCGTGGAGAATAGGTAGCTATAGGTATCGTACTGACTCACGGTGAACATCACGTAAGCCTGTGACACCCCGGTGACGCTTGCGACATTGAACAACATGAAATATCGTTGTCCTACGCCGGCCTTAAAGTTTTGCGCGATCTGTGCCGGAGTCAAAGCACGATTATGGATGGCGACAAACTTAATGAGCCCCGTCCACGGATTACCCCCAGAGACTTCATTACCTAGAACCAGCGCGAAAGTCGGATCCCAGTTCGCAATAGTCGCGCCTTTTTGCGGATCAGTAACGCCTGCGGAAACACCATTCACAAAAATCTGTCGCCCGTTGACCGGATCATAAGTTAACACCACATGCTGCAGGGAAGCCTGCAATAGTAATGCGGTCGCGGGCGTCATGAGTTGTGGCATGCCATTCAGATCAGAGCCGGAATCGCGCAACATGAAATCATAGCTTTGCTTGGTCTGACCCAGCGTAAAATTACGCGCCATACCACCCCCGGAGTAGCTGACCATGTATGAATTGTCAGCCGCCACACTCGCAGGTGCAACCCAGGCCTCCACCGAGTATTCGCCGGTCGCTTCGATCAAATCGTGTATCTTTTGACTCGACGCCGTCGGAGCCTGCGCCTTACCGCCAGCGGCTACGTTAATACCCCAACCGCCAGCCCAAGCCACTGGACCCGAGAGAACCATATCGGCAGAAGGGTCCACACCGCTGGTATCGTAGGCAGTGGTGCCGCTACCCGACTGAAACTCATACTTTGCAATAACATTTTGATCGAAGCGATTGCTACCGCTCGCCACGGTTCCCTGCGTGAGGTTCAACGCCTTACTGACTATCAGTGCCGGATCAACGCTAGATAAAGCCACGCTATTTGAAAATGCGGTAATCGCAGCCAACATCTGCGCCGAATTGTCGGAGCAAACCGTCCAGCAATTATGGAATTCAGTCCCTAAGCGGACCACAAAACGCGAATTAGCCGGGGTATTCAAATCCATCTTAGGAAGTGCCGCTTGATAAGCCTGATTGATAGCCGCGGCAACCGCTGCGGCATCACTAGGATTTGCAGCGGTGGTTGCGAAGTACGGGGATTGCGGCACTGTTGCGCCGGATGAGTGACAGCGCGAACAATACTTACTAACCAACGGATATACAGTCGTAGAAAAACTACTGGAATCGGCGGGGAAATTCTTACTCTGGCCTACTGATTGAATAGTCGGCGCGGTCAATTTCACTTGCGTGGTCGCACTTCCGGCAGCTCCGGCCCAGTTGCTAATCCAGGTCGTTAATATTTGACCGCAGGCATTATTGTCAGCCAGCCAACAATTATGGCCACCGCTGACCTTAACGACCACTCGCGAGGCGGAAGGTTGCGACAAATTGACGACCATATTGGCCTGCGCGTATGCAAGGTTTACATCATCACTGCGCGCAAAATTCGGCATTTGCGCGGGGGAGGTTGCGTTATGGCACTGGCCACAGCGATTCGCAACGCGCACATTGTTCCAAAAACTAAGTGCAAAGGCCTGCACATCGTGTGTGCCCGCTGCGGGTCCCGCGTAGGAGTTCACCGAACTGATTGGTGCCGCTCCAGGAATGGGCGCAGTAGCCGCTCCCCCGCCACATCCGCTAAGAGTCGCTGCAGCCAAGCCAATCACCGCAACAGCGTATTTAAAACTCAAGTATTTGAAGCTCATCTTCACTTCCCCATGCAATAAACGGCCGCTTCCGCAAATACGTGCCGTAAAGAATATCCATTCGACTGGAACGTCGCGATCATGGCGCTGACTTGGTTGCGGTCGGCCGCATTGCTGGGAGCGCGAAAACATACTTCTTTAAATACCTGCTGCACTTGGCAACCCGCAAATGCCGCACTATTGCCCAGCTCTTGACCGAGCGCTTTGGCACCCTGCCCACTACCCGTCAAGGCCGCTGACCAACCCAACAACTGGTTGGGCCCATGGCGCCAGCGGTTATCCCAATGATCGTCCGGAGTAACATAGCCCTGCGGAAAGTTATTGTTATTAATTTGATACTTAGGCTGTACCTGGCCGGCGGTGTAGACGATTTGATTAGTCGTATCATCAAAATTATAGTAAGCAAAGGCCTGCGCCATAGGATCCATACCGCTATGGCAACCCACGCAATTATTTAAGAACAATCGACTGTCACCGCCGGGACTGCGGCTCACGTCTTGCCGAATGCGATCCGGCGGACGGCTGGTATCCATAATGGTTTGCAAATCACTGCACAGGTGATTCATCATGGTGAAGCGAAACATGGCTCGATTAGTACCCTTATCAAAGAACGCAGCAGCCGCACCACGAGTCGTCATGACGCCCGCGGTCGCGGCGCTGGGCACACCCGTAAGCGCCGATTGTGTGCTTGCGACCAAATGTGCTTTTAGATCGACGCTCTGATCGTCCAGCGCCTGGTACATATTATTATTTGCGGGTGAATATGCGGGTACGCCAGCGCTGGAATCAGCGACGTACACTAAATCGGCGGTCAGCAGCGTATTGAACGGCTTATTGTCACGCACCATACCAATCACGGTCGCCGTATAATCATTGAGTGGCGCGAAAACACTTTGATCGCGATTAGTCCAGGGCGTCGCAAGATTTCGCAGCGTGTTGTTGTAAAAAGACGGATCATCAGTCGCCAGCAACGCCGCGCTGAGCGGATCGGTGGCTGTCATATTGCTCAATACTCCCGGCGGTGGCGGCACGCCGGCGATGCGGTTGTATATTCGGGTCGCTTGATCCGGCGTCGTGTTGGCGGCAACACTTTGGCTGTCGCAAAGAACCACGCTACCCAGCGTAATTGTTGTCAACGCTATGGTTACGCGAGTGAGCTTTTGGATTGCGCGTGCCACTCGGGATGAGCCGCACGGCGCAGTAACAATTTTACTTGCAGAATTCATATGCACATCCACCCGCATGAGTCGTAATTCCAATGTGTCGTGACTATAGCCAAGGGCAAATTGATCGGTAATGTCTCAGGCGAACGACGTCGGGTTTTCGCGACAGTACCGGAGCTTTGCAACCCACCTATATCCTGGCGCTTCAATCTACTGAATTAAGCGAGTTCTTCTGTGAATGGGTTAACAAAAAGCGTACGGACATCACACGAAAGATCTAGTAAATCGGTAGAATCCTGGAATATGGAAAGCGGAAATATGAAATTAAATTTTTCGCGTGATCTACGTCACGTTTTGCGATTAGCAGTGCGCCTCGCGCCAGCCCTCGTGATGTGGGGTTGCAGCAGCGGCATTAGCGGCCATGCGCCAGGCCTTGCGGGTGGTCAAACACTCGATCCCGGTACCGTTAATTATCCGCTTGCCTATGTCAAACGACCTATTCCTGCCGAGGACATCGATGTGCGCGACTTGATCACATCCACGGCGGGAGGTGATCTTTATTTGCGCGCTCAGGCGAGCGCCGGGGGAGTTGAAGCCAATCTCACTGCGAAGATCACCCAAGGCAAAGGCGATGTTCGAGATCTTGACGTGTCACCCGACGGAAAAAAACTCTTGTTCTCGCTCCGGCTACCCCTAATTCCCAATGCCAAGGAAATCAACCAGCCCACTTGGAAAATTTATGAATATGATGCGGTGGCTAAAACAACTACTCAACTCACGACCGATAGCAGCACCAGGGGGCATGACGTAGGGGCACACTATTTACCCGACGGACGAATTGTATTTTCCTCTACCCGACAATCGAGAACTAAGGCGATCCTTTTGGATGAGGGACGTCCGCAGTATCCGGCGCAAACCGACGATCGAAAGCAACCCATATTTCTGCTGCATGTTCGAGAGAAAAACGGAGATATCCACCAAATAACCTTCAACACGAATCACGATTTCGCACCCTCTATTCTTAACAATGGTCAAATCGTGTTCTCCCGCTACGAAGTCACAAATGGACAAGACCAGATCAGCCTTTACCGAGTCAATCCCGATGGCACCGGTCTAGAACTTTATTACGGGTCGAATAGCCATGCGACCGGCGCCAATATCGCAGGCACTAATACCAACGTGATCCAATTCTTAAACGCTCGTCAACAACCTAACGGCCTACTGCTGGCCATTGCTCGACCGTTTTTAGGAACTCAGCAAGGGGGAGACGCCTTACGCATCAATGCCGATCCCTTTGTCGAAGTCAACCAAGCGACTCTCGCGGCAGTTGGAACCGCCGGACCTGCTCAAGCCAGCGCAACCCTGCTCGGCATCACCACCGATGCCAATCTCGCGTCCTTAGGCGGCCGTATTGCCTCGGCCTATCCACTTTACGATGGCACCCATCGCATGCTGCTCAGTTGGTCTCCGTGCCTAGTACTGGATGCGACCCAAAAGCCGGCGGCGACCGTTGTGTGTACCTCCGGCAACGTCAGCGCTCCGCAGGCACCGCCGCAATACACGCTTTGGATCTATGCTTTTGACACCAACTCTTTAACGCCCATCATCGGTGCACAATCCGGATTAATGATTGTCGATCCGATTCTCATGCAGGCACGTACTCCCGCTCCCACTAATATCCCCGACGCCATTTATTCGGTAAATCCAGCGAAGGGTTTGTTGGACAGCAATCTAGCCCTACTGAAAATCCGCAGTGTGTACGACTTCGACGGCGTCGATACCGCGACCCCCAATATTGCAAGCCTAGCCGATCCCAAACAAACCACCGCCGATCAACGCCCGGATCGGTTTATACGGATAGAAAAAGCGGTCGAAATACCCGACAACACGGTGCGCAAGTTCAATGCTTCTGCGTTTGGTCCCGCAGGCATGGGTATGCGCGAAATTTTGGCCTATGCACCGGTTGAGCCGGATGGATCGGTACAAATTCGAGTGCCACCCAACGTTCCTTTTACGATCGAGATTCTCGATAAAAATGCGCGTCGGGTCAGCGCACCGCACACCAGTTGGCTACAGTTAATGCCCGGAGAAATCCGCACCTGCAATGGCTGTCATACTGCCGGCAATAAAACCGAAGCTTCACATGGACGCAGTGGACTCACCGCCTCCGTAAACTTGGGTGCCACGACCACCGGTCAACCTTTTCCCAATACTGTTGCTTCGTTGTTCGCCAATTCAGGCGAACTCATGGCAGAGACCCTAGCACGCATCACCTGCCAAGTCGCCGTCAACTGCTCTGAAGTCCCCAGTATCAATGTCCTATACAAAGATCTATGGACTGATAACGTCAAGGCGGGACAGGGGCCCTTCCCGAACTTCTCATATCTTTACGCAGACTTGAAGACCTTGCTGCCCAGTAACCCGAGCTGCGCACCTTCCTGGGGTCCGGTATGCCGCAGCGTCATCCACTACCCACTGCACCTACAACCGATATGGAAGTTGGTGCGCCAGACCCTCGATCCTGTCACCTCGGCAGTGACTTCAGATCACACTTGCGTGCTCTGCCACAACCCTGTCGATGCCGCCAACAAGTTCCAGGTACCGGCCGGGCAGCTAGATCTGACGGACAGCGCATCGGCAGCCGACCCCACGGTTACCACTTCTTATACTGATCTTCTGTTCCCTCACAACCAACAGCAGCTTAATATGGGTGTGCTACAGGACCTACTTGTGCCTGGCCCCATCGATCCCGCCACCGGCAAGCCCACGCTAGTGCCGGTGTTACTGGCGCCACCCATGGTGGCCGGTAGTGCAAATGAGTCGAGTACCTTTTTTGGTATTTTTGATGGCACACGGCCTGGGGCAACAGTAAATCACATTGGGTTTTTAACCCCAGCGGAGCTCAGATTGATATCGGAATGGTTAGACATCGGCGGCCAGTACTACAACGACCCCTTCGTCGCACCTGCAGCGAACTAAAGGATGCGCTATTTGTTTGTCTTAACTCTGTTAGTGCAGGCGCTTTTCGCCGCGAAGGGCTACGCCAAAGACAAGCCTATAGAGCTCGTGGTTGCTGAACCTTATTTAGAGATGCGTTCCGGACCCGGGCGCGGCTTTCCAGTATTTTATGTGGTCGGACGCGGTGAAACCCTGGTCGTGCTATTTAGCCGCACCGATTGGTACAAAGTACGCGCTCCACGCGGCCAAGAAGGCTGGGCGCGCCGCGAAGAGTTAGCAAAAACCTTGTTCGCATCTGGCGAACCCGCACCTATCCCACCGTACCCCGACTTTACTAATCATCGCTGGGAACTAGGCGCAGGTTACGGGGTTTACAATCGCCAGAATTTAGTTACGACCTACACTGATTATGCGCTGACCCAAAGCTTAGATGCCGAATTTGTATTACAACAAGCATTGGGCACAATCGATAACCGCTATGTTGCCACGATCGGTCTTCGTCATACTTTCGTACCCGAATGGAAATGGGCTTCGCCGACCGTCGGGCTTGGCACTGGATATCAAACCATTACCGATAAGATCCCGCCAAAGCCCCTAGAGACCCGCAATCAGCTGGGCTATGTTTCCATCGGTGCACGCGGATTTATTACCAAACGTTTCATGTGGCGCCTGGACTGGCGTAGCTACGTGATCTTTACCAAGCAAAATGCCAATAAGGAACCGGAAGAATGGAAATTCGGATTAGCAGTGTTCTACTAGCAGCAGTGCTGCTATCAGGCTGTAGCTGGTTCCATCGTAGCGATAAGGGCCCTAAGCTAGTCGTCGCCGAAGAACCGCAAGCGGACCCGTCGATCATACTGCCGCAAGTTGAGCGTCGCGCAATAAAAACTCCCAAAATCAAAGCTAAGGATATTGAACTCGGAGCTTATTTTGGCGCGTTGAGCATTCAAGATTTTGGGACTAATCCCTTATATGGCGCGCGCGTGGCTTACCATATGTCCGAAGATATTTTCTTTGAGAGCTTTCTAGGGCGATCCAAAGGCGGCCAAACCAGCCTGGAGGACGTGTTCCCCAACATTACGGTCGTCGATAAATCCGGAAGACGGTTCACATACTACGATCTCGATTTAGGTTACAACATACTGCCAGGTGAAATATTCTTAGGACGAGGTCGAGCATTTAATTCAGCGCTCTATATGACGGTGGGCATAGGCGCCGTGAAATTCGCCAAAAAAGACCAGTTCGCCTTAAATTTCGGTGTGGGTTCGCGTATTTTAATCACCGATTGGTTAGCGCTGCATATGGACGTCCGCGACCATGTGTTTGAGACCACCTTGACCGGCCGCACTAAGAATGTCCATAACATTGAAACCACGCTGGGCTTTACCACTTTTTTCTAAATGAGTTTTGCCATAGGCAGGAATAACAAATGCAGCTCTCTTTAAAATTAATAGCGATATTGATTGTCGGCGGCATCACCTCCGCGAGTAGCGGTGAAGCCAATGGGCCTGCGCCGGCCTTCTCGCTGACCTCGATTTCAGGCCAAACCGCCTCGTTAAACCAGTACAAGGGTCAAGTGGTCATGGTGAATTTCTGGGCAACCTGGTGCGGACCCTGCCAGCAAGAAATGCCTTTGCTAGACCAAATGTACAAAAAATTTAAACCCACTGGATTTACTTTACTCGGTGTTAATGTTGATAAAGACGTGCCCACCGTCAAAGATTTGCTCACGCGCAAGCCAGTGACCTTCCCGATTCTGCTGGATCCCACCAATCAGGTCAGCAAGGCTTACCATGTTAACGACATGCCAAGTACCGTCATTATCGATCGCAAGGGAGACATCCGTTACGTGCACCGTGGCTACAAACCTGGTGACGAGAATGAATACCAGAATCGCATCCGTCAGCTCATTGCTGAATGATCATGCTTAAACCTACCACGTCAGTAATTCTAATAGTCGCTGGCACACTATTTTTAAGTGCCTGTAGCAATTTGCAGCCCTGGGTGAAACCCTATGAGCGGGACCGCTTAGCGGATCCCATCATGTCCTGGGAGCGCGATGCCATATCGGGTGCATATCTGGATCATATCTATGAATCGCGCGAAGGCTCGCGCGGTGCTACCGGCACGGCGGGCGGCGGCTGCGGCTGTAATTGAAGGACATGAAATCTCTTTCGCCCATCGGAAGATCAACGCTGGCAAGCCTAAGGCGTTGTGGGGCGCTCGTCATCGCCTCGCTGCTGCCTGTTTGCGCTTTGGCGGCTGTGCTGCCCGACGATCGTGCCGACATTTTTTACAGCAGCTACAACGGTGGCGGCATGAACATTAAGGGCGAATCGGTGCTAGTGCGCAAAAAATTTGCCGAACAATTTTCAGTGCAAGCAAATTATTTTATCGATAAAGTCAGTGGCGCATCAGTCGATGTCTTAAGTAACGCAAGCGTCATCAAAGACGAGCGCAAACAAAAAAGTTTAAGCCTTGACTATATTCGCGACAAAACGCAATACAACTTGGGCTATACCAATAGCACCGAGAAAGACTACATCTCGAACACAACGCATTTCTCACTGAGCCAAGACATGTTTGGTGATTTGACCACCGTGTCGTTAGGTTTTACCCGCAGTCGTGACAAGGTCAGCGAGTACAACAATGGTAATCATACGGTTGACCGCAAGGGCTTTGCCGATACGCGAAGTTATGAGGCCGGCCTATCCCAGGTGCTTTCCAAGAACTTGATTGGCGGGCTCACCGTGGAAGTCATTACGGATCAAGGTTATTTGAACAACCCCTATCGTTTTGTGCGCTACACCGACCCTTCCAACTCCAAAGGATATTCGCTAGGCAATGAGGTCTATCCCAACACTCGCACTAGCAATGCGCTCACCGCGCGTGCCAAGTATTTCCTGCCCTATCGTGCTGCCGCCTCGGTTTCCTATCGATATTTTCGCGACACCTGGGGCATAAAGGGCAACACCACCGAATTTGGTTACACGCAGCCTTTATCTAATCTATTTATTTTTGAAGGCCGACTGCGATTCTATAGCCAAAGACGCGCCAGCTTTTATAGCGATCTATTTAGCGGCCCTGCAGTCCAGAATTTTGAAGGCCGAGACCGTAATCTCGCCTCGTCAAAGAACACTACTATTGGTGCTAAGGTGACCTACGCTTTCTTGCCCAACGGCTGGAAAATGTTTAGACGCGGCACCATTACCGGGGATGTTAGCCGTATTACTTTCAAATATAGTGATTTTCGCGATATCAAGGACTTCGGCGCTCCTCAATATGCCGTAGGCACTGAGCCTTTTTATAAATTCAATGCAACCGTGTGGCAAGTTTATTGCTCAATGTTTTTCTAAACTGACGAGTTTATCTAAACTAAACGCGTGGTTTCAGACTAGCCAGCGTTTCTCTGCGCCACCATACCAACAGCATCGGGGCTAGCGCCGCTATAATAGCAATCGAATCTGCCACCCAATCCCAAAAATCGCGATCGCGATGGACAATAGCCAAACCTTGTACAAATTCGATTAAAGCACCAAACCCTGAGAGCCAGGCTGCAATCATCCAAACACTGCGCCTAGGAAACGCTGCCGCTGCGAGGACGGTCAACACGTAAAACGCAATAAAGTGTTCAGCTTTATCCCAAGGCACTAGCTGCAGTGCACGACGCGGCGGAATTACCGCACTATAAAAAGTGAACAGTAATGCGGCTAAAAACGCCAAGCGCGCAAATGGCACCAGCGATGATAAACTATGGGTAGATAATTTCAATTTCACAGCCACAGGATAGCAAATTGAGGCTCCGGCATGCCATTCGAAACTTCACGACGCATCTTCCTTAAGACCTTAACTGCAATTGGAGGTTTAGCCGCTCTACCGATCAACCGATCCAGAGCCGCTACGCCCACCCATCTTAAGGTTGACGACCCTGCCGCTAAAAATTTAGGGTATTCGGAGGATGCAGCCCAAGTTGATGCAAAAAAATACCCCAATTTTGCTCCAGGGCAGTCTTGTGAAAACTGCTTACTATTAGAGGGAAAATCCGGAGAAAGCTTTCGACCCTGTAATATTTTTCCCAACAAGCTCGTCAACGCCCACGGTTGGTGTAGGAGCTGGACTATAGAAATGTAGTATATGCTTGTGGAACTATCCCGGCTGCAACCGGCCCGCTATTGCGAGTCTTTCAGGTTACTCGCGAAGGAGATTTATGATGATAATGAAAAGTTCTATCAATTACAGGCTGCACGCTGCCGCGGTAATGCTGATGTCGTTCGCTATGGGCGCGGCTTACGCGGACGCTCGTGAAGAGGGACGCTTACTTACCGCAACCCAGGTCTTGGAGGAAATTCAAGGAATGCCGGACCAACGCTTGCCCGACACCTTGCTGGAACGTGCCTATGGAATTGCTGTAATCCCGGACGTCACCAAGCTCGCTTTTGTGTTTGGCGGGCGCCACGGCCGCGGCGTATTGGTGGTTCGCGATAAATTAACGGCACCTTGGAGCAATCCAGCCTTTGTCAGCATTAATGGCGGCAGTTGGGGTCTCCAGGCGGGGGCTCAGTCATCGGATATAATCTTGGTCTTTACCACCAAGGCCGGGATCGAGGGCATTGCCGGCGGCAAACTCACCCTCGGTGCAGATGCGTCGGTCGCGACCGGTCCTGTCGGGCGCCAAGGCTCGGCCGGAACGGACATGAATTTCAATTCGGAAATATATTCCTACGCTCGAACTCGCGGACTTTTCATAGGGTTAGCGTTGGATGGTAGCGCGCTTACTATGGATCGTAAGGCCAATGCATCCTTCTATGGGAAAAGCGACGTTACGGGTAGTGAAATTTTTTCAGGGATGGCACCCTCTGCGCCGATGGCGGCACAGCGATTTGTCGAGCGACTCGCACAAGCTACCCACACCACGGTGCGTAGTTCGCCGGCACCGCAAGCCGATATCCCAGCGAGTCAAGCGCCGCCGAGTAGCCAAGAGGCACCGCGCACCTATCCGCTTGAAGAGCACACCGGGCAAGACCCTCCCAAGTAAACTAACGCCATGACGGCGGGGCCCGCCTGGCTACTCGCGGCTGCGGCATTTGCCGCGGGGATTCAGAACGCGGTAGCGGGCGGTGGATCGTTCCTTACCTTTCCCGCCTTGCTGTTTACCGGACTCGACCCGCGTGCTGCCAACATCACCTCAACCGTAGCCTTATTCCCAGGACAAATTGCCACCGCCTTAAGTGGTAAGCGAAACATAGTCAGCCTACCGCAACTCGGACTACCCGCATTGTTCGGGGTCAGTTTAGCGGGAGGTGCGCTCGGAGCATTGCTGCTTCTGTCCACACCCGTAACGGTTTTTAGCGCTCTGGTTCCATGGTTAGTGCTGTTCGCCACCCTGGTGTTTATTTGGGGCAATTTCTTACGTAAAAACGCCGCATCACCTAAGCCATTAAGCGTTAGCGCCACCACAGCCACCCAGTTTGCGATATCGGTTTACGGCGGTTATTTTGGCGGTGGCATCGGCATTCTCATGCTCGCGGCCCTAACGATGGCAGGCGCAAATTTACGCGGCGCCGGAGCGCTTAAGAATGCGCTCGGCGCAATCATGAACTTCTCAGCGGTACTGATATTTATATTTTCGCGCGATATTGCTTGGAAACAGGTCGGCATCGCCGCCGGGGCCGCGCTCGTCGGCGGACAAATCGGTGCCCAAGTACTCAATCACGTGAATGAGAAGCTGCTTAAGATCTGCGTCGCCGCCATAGGCATCGCTTTAACAATTGGGCTATTCTTGCGCCATTACAATGCGAATTAATGACGTGTTTAAGCATCCATTTCAATTAACGCGAGCGAGCTCCTTAGCACTTGCGCGCACCTGGACCCTCGCGCGCGCATTAACGCTGGCTAGCGCTGCTATTGGCAGTCTCGGGTTAGCTCAGGCAGCTACCCGCACCGCCGGGCACCCGCAACGCACCGCAGCGTCGCAGATTCTCCCCACCGGCCAGCTGCTCACCCCCACGGCAGCGCCAGGTTCGCGTTTCACCACCTTAAATCCAGGCTTGCTAGACATGCCTAATTTTGAGGTGGGACAAACCATCAGCGAAGCAATCAGTCCAGACCGAAAAACCCTGTTGGTATTGACCAGCGGCTACAACCTACAAACCGATGCGAACGGCAAATCCATAGCTGCAGACTCCAACGAATATGTATTCGTGTTCGACTTAAAGCCAAGAACCATGCTCAAAAAACAAGTGCTAAAAATTCCGAAAACCTACGTAGGAATTGCATTTGCGCCCTCGGGTCAGCGTTTCGTAGTCTCAGGCGGCGGCGATGATTCGGTGCATGTATTTGAGCTTGAAGCAAGCCTTTGGCGCGAGACTGCACACTCACCGATAAAGCTCGGGCATGCCATTGGCATCGGACTTGACCAACACCCGATGGTCCAGGGCGTGGCCATTACTAGCGATAGCTCGCAGGCGGTCGCGGCTAATCGATATAACGCATCGATCACGGTGGTCGATTTGAATCACGGTTCTATTGTCAAAGAAATTGACCTGCGTCCCGGAAAATTGGACGCCCGCCAAAGCGGTACGCCCGGCGGTGAGTATCCTAATTCTGTTGCCATCGTGGGCAATCAAACCGCCTATGTCTCCAGTGAACGTGATCGGGAAATTACGGTGGTGGATTTGGCTTCAGCGACCGTCACTGCCCGCCTCCCCGTGTCCGGCAACCCTAATAAAATGATTCTTAATGATGATCAGAGCCTGCTGTATGTGGCCGTGGACAATGCGGACGTTATCACTGTCATCGATACGCAGCACAAAACCGTGATTGACAATATTCACAGCGTCGCACCGGAAGGATTATTGCGCTTAGCTAAACAATATCGGGGTGCATCCCCCAACGGACTGGCATTATCTCCGGACCAGAAAACGCTATTTGTCACTAATCGCGGCACCAATTCCGTGGCGGTGATTCGCGACTCGCATGTAGTCGGTTTAATTCCCACCGGTTGGTATCCTTCTGACGTGGTGGTCGATCGCAATAATCAACTGTACATAGTCAACACCCAAAGCGTGCCTGGCCCGAATGCCGCTAATTGCCTCGGCTACCAAACCGTACCCTGCCCGGTAAAAAATTCACCGATTCGATTTGCACCTAATCAATACATTCTCAATCTGGCAAAGGGCGGGCTGCTCAGCTTAAAAAGCCCTGACAAAAAAAATCTCGAGCGACTGACGCTGCGCGTAGCCGCTAACAATCATTTCGCGGGTGCCAACCAAGACTCAGCCCTTATGTCGGCCATGCGTGAAAAAATAAAACACGTGATCTACATCGTTAAAGAAAACCGTACCTATGACCAAGTACTAGGGGATATCGGTTACGGCAATAGCGATGCTCGACTCGCGGAGTTTCCTCGCACTACGACACCCAACCTCCATAAGTTAGCCAAGCAATTCGTACTAATGGACAATTTCTACGACTCCGGCAATGTCAGTGGTAATGGCTGGCCGTGGAGCATATCCGCACGCGAATCGGATGCGGGCGCCAAGATGCTGCCCGTTAATTACGCTGAGCGCGGCGGGTCCTATGATTGGGAAGGAACCAATAGCGATATTAACGTCGGACTCTCCGGCAACCAACGCCTAGCCGCCAATCCGCTGATTGCCGATCGAGTCACTGGCAAACTCGACCCCGATATGTTGCCCGGCACGGGCGATATGGCGGCACCCGATGGCCCTAACGGCGAAGCCCAGCAAGGATATCTTTGGAGTGCTGCACTACGCGCCGGCCGCACGGTGCGCAATTACGGTTTCATGATTGATTTAACTCGTTACAGCACGAAACTCATCAAGACCAGTCAAGCCTCTGCCTATTTGCCCTTGGAGATTGATCCATTCGCCACGGGCTTAACCGTCGCCTACGCGTCCAATCCGCAATTGACCGAGCGCACCGATCCGTATTTTCGTGGCTTCGATCCCGCGTTTCCCGACACCTATCGCGAACTTGAGTGGGAGCGTGAATTTAAAGGATTTGTCAAAGACGGTAAATTACCCAACCTATCGTTAGTGCGCTTCATGGCCGACCACACAGGTTCTTACGACTTCGCAATTTCTGGAGTCAATACACCTGAACGCCAAGTAGCCGACAATGATTACGCAGTGGGCAAGTTAGTAGAGGCTATTGCGCATAGTCCTTACGCGAAGGACACATTAATTTTTATTGTTGAAGACGATGCTCAAGATGGTCCCGATCATGTGGATGCGCATCGTAGTACCGCATTTGTAATTGGCCCGTACGTCAAAAAACACGCGCTGGTTATGCGTCATTACACCACTATCAATATGCTACGCACCATTACCGACGTGCTCGGGATTGACCACTTAAGTTTATTCGATGCCACCGGGCGACCGATGAGTAGCGTGTTTGACCTGCGGGAGCCCGATTGGAGTTACGACGCCGAAATTTCCGGTCTTTTAAAATCCTCCGACGTCAGTCTACCGATTCCGGCGGGGATCAAAATAATCGGTGGCATACAAAAGCCCACCCATGATGCCAAGTATTGGGCTAATCAAACCCAGAATATGGATTTTGACGCCGAGGACCAAGTCGATGCGCTCGACTATAACCAAATCCTCTGGAAGGGTCTGATGGGTAAACGCGCCTATCCGAGCGTGCGCGCTAACTCGGAAGATCGAGACTGAAGAGCGCGACTATCTGCGACTTATGCTCCCCCGATTCTGGGACGCAAAGTGCATTGCCAGACCGATGGCACCGGGTGCCGTTCCAAAAACCAATACCAAAACGCCCAGCGTATAAACGCTACCGACTCGAGTGGCGGCGGCGCTAGCGCAAATTCACGCCCGAATTGCTGTGGTCGAGAAAATCCTCAAGGCTGTCGAATGAACGAAGTATCGCTATTTCGACTGTATGGCCTGATGTAATTAATGGTCATCGACATTGGTAACTAATGCAAGGTTTTGCCAAATGCGTGCTCGCCGCATTTTCTTTGCTCTGAGTCGTTGGACTGCGCTATCCGCTGCAAATGCTGCCGGTACTGCTATGGGAAATAGCTTGGAAGACCCTTTGGCTACTCATCATTCCATTGCCGCAGTGCTTGTCGGGCCGCGTCGAGGACTCCCTAACGCATTCAATCTTCGCAGTTTCCCTTGTCGTTCTCGTGTATATCGCGATTCCTTAGCGCTACGTATTTGCGCACCTGAGCGGTAACATCTCGATCTGACGGCCTGCGAGTTGACTATTTGATCCGACAGAATCAACTGCTCGTTGCAAAGATTCAGCGTTTGAGAGTTGAATCCGCGAGACCCAAGACCCAGCAGGATGCCTTTGCCAGCTGCATGCAAGCCGCCAAAGGCCAGACCCCGCTACTTTAATGGGATCCGCGTCCACAATTTATTTGCAGGACGGCCGTAGCGGCAACGCCCCTGCCACTCGCGCGTACAATGCCCGACAATGGATAATCAATATCGTTGGACACCGCCGCCCATCCCCTATCCGGATGGTCGCGCGTGGCGAAATGCCGTTGTGGAAAAGCGCACAAGCCTCGTTGCGTTGGCATTAGCGTTGGCGAGCAGTGTTGCGATGGCAAGCGAGACGCCGAACGATATTCGACATTCAATGTCTGAACTGAAGCCGACCGTAAAGATTCACTTGGGGAAGACGGCGGACTGGGTTGCAATCACCGACGATGCGGTATGGGTAGGCACCACGGGGCCCAACGGTGTTGCCCAGATTGATC
>JAYVYN010000062.1:0-7048 GCA_043784265.1 Gammaproteobacteria bacterium
CGCGAAATTTTATCGATTTCGTCGATGTAGACAATACCGGTTTGCGCCTTCTCCACATCGTAATCGCATTTCTGCAACAATTTTTGAATTATGTTCTCAACGTCCTCACCCACATAACCGGCCTCGGTCAAAGTGGTGGCATCGGCAATCGTAAAGGGTACGTTAAGCAAGCGCGCCAGGGTCTCAGCTAATAGCGTCTTACCCGATCCGGTGGGACCTATCAGCAAGATATTACTCTTGGCAAGTTCGACCTCATCGCGCGAACGTACACCATCTCCTGTGCGCGTCTGTAGGCGCTTATAATGATTGTAAACAGCCACTGACAATACGCGCTTCGCGCGCTCTTGACCGATGACGTATTCGTCTAAAACTTTTTTGATTTCCTGCGGCTTCGGTAACTTATCGCGGGTGCGCTCCGCCCGCTCTTCAAGTTCCTCACGAATGATGTCATTGCACAGCTCAACGCACTCGTCACAGACGAATACGGAAGGACCGGCGATTAGTTTACGCACCTCATGTTGGCTCTTTCCGCAGAAAGAACAATACAAAAGTTTGCCATCATCTTGCTTACCACGGGATTCTTCGCTCATGCTTTCCTCAAGTTAACCACGCCTGTTAAGCCTTGACCTTAAGCGCGGTTCTATTACTGACTATATAGCACCCCGTGCCCGCTACGCAAAGTTACGAACTAGCAGCTTGTGACCGGGTTCCGCCAAATGGACGTTCTGGCCGAAATTTTTAGGGAAATGGCCTACCTTTAGTCGCGTTACAACTACTTCAAGTCGCCTTAGGCCCCAACTTCGGCTCAGGTTTGAGCTCAGGCTTAGGCTCAGGCTCAGGCTTCGCCAGCTCAAGCCTAGCAGCTTCCTTAGAGGCCGCCTCGCTACTCACCGGCTCTTTCACCGGCAACTCACCGCGCTTCTCCAGCATGGAATCGATCAACCCATAGGTACGGGCCATTTCGGCGCTCATAAAGTTGTCCCGATCGCTGTCTTTTTTAATCTGATCGGCGCTCTGACCGCAATGCTTAGCCAGGATTCGATTTAAGCGCTCACGAGTTTCCATGACGTCGCGCGCATGAATATCAATATCCGAGGCTTGGCCTTGGAAGCCCGCCGAAGGCTGGTGAATCATGATCTTGGAATTGGGCAGTGAATAGCGTTTACCGGCCGCACCCCCCGCCAACAGCACCGCGCCCATCGAAGCCGCTAACCCCACACAAATGGTACTAACGTCCGGCTTAATGAATTGCATGGTGTCGTAAATGGCAAGCCCCGCGCTCACCGAGCCGCCTGGAGAATTGATATACAGCGCGATGTCCTTTTCAGGATTTTCCGATTCTAAAAACAACAATTGCGCCACTATCAAATTCGCCATGTAGTCCTCAACCGGACCTACAATGAATATCACGCGCTCCTTCAACAAACGCGAATAAATATCGTATGCGCGCTCACCACGAGCGGTTTGCTCTACCACCATCGGAACCAAATTCAATGCATGTGTCGTCATAGATAATTACGCCTCGAAATTCATCAATTGTTTGAAGCTCGATACCGATTCATGCACTTTCGCATGAGCCAACACCCAATCAACTACTTGGTCTTCTAAAGCCAAGCCCTCCACTTGCCGCATGGCATTGGGATTTTGCTGGTAAGCGCGTTTCATGCCGGCCCCATCCCCGTACGCTCCTACCATTTCGTCCAGACGAGCCTCAGCCCGCAAGGGATCCACCACTATTTTTTCGCGACGAATAATGTCATTCACCAATAAACCCAGCGCCACGCGACGCCGAGCAGGCTCCACCAGTGGCTCGCGCGCGGGTGCCTGTGAGACATCCTTGGTGCCGGCACGACGCATGGCCTCCACCTGCAGATCGCGTATTTGCGATTCCAACAGAGAATTTGGGACTTCAATCGGGTTGCTCTGATAGAGCTGTTCCATCACCGCGCTTTTATTGCGATTGCGCAAATTCTGCTCGAGTTCCCGGCGCATATTACTCGCCACATCCTCGCGCAGTTTTGGTACGCCCCCTTCGCTCACACCGAACACTTTACAAAACTCTTCGTCAAGTTCTGGCACCGATGCTTGTTCTACGCCCAGCACCTCAACACTGAAACTTGCGCTCTTACCGGCTAATTCCGTGGCGCGGTAGTCACTCGGGAAATCCACCGCCACTTGCCTATGCTCGCCTAACACTGACCCCACTAAGCCGTGCTCCAATTGCGGCAACATGCGCCCTTCGCCGAGCACAATAGCGAGATTCTCGCCCTTGCCGCCCGCAAACGGCACGCCGCTAATGCTGCCTTCAAAATTCACGTTCACCCGGTCGCCTAACGCCGCCGCACGCGTCACCGCTGCAAACACCGGTTGTTGTTTACGCAGCCGCTCAATCATCGCATCAATATCGCTTTCCGTTACCTCGGCGCTAGTGCGCTCGACCTGCAGCTCCTCAATAGGATGCATCGCAACTTCGGGAAACACCTCGAAAGTCGCGGTATATTTAAGGTCCTGGCCTTCATCCACGCTTTGCGGCTCGATACTCGGATTACCCGCCGGGGTCAGTTGATTTTGCGCCACCGCTTCTTGGAAGCTAGATTGCAGCAGCTCCCCAATGACTTCGCGATGCACCGCGGGTCCAAATTGCTGGCGAATGACCGTCAGAGGGGCCTTACCCGGTCGAAAACCATTCAACCGCGCGGTGCGACTTATTTTCTTTAAGCGAGCCGCAATCTCAACCGTGACGCGCTCGGCGGGCACTTGTACCTGCATACGCCGCGCTAATTTGCCGATACTCTCGACCGAAACCTGCATATCGAACCCCTCTAAAATCTATGGTGCGAAAGGCGAGACTCGAACTCGCACGGGTCACCCCGCCAGCTCCTAAGGCTGGTGCGTCTACCAATTCCGCCACTCTCGCATGAATGCAACTTCTAAGTATATCGCAAGCTAGCGTCGTTCGCTTTGGCGCACCAACAAACGGGCAACCTCTCGTAGGGCCGGCAAGCCATTTTCTAGCATGAAACCTAGCGGCGTATCACCATTAAAAGGCGCTATTTTTTGCGGCGCGTGCAGCCAGGCCCAGGCGCGATCGCCGGGAACGGCGCTGCCGGCCAGTGAAAAATGAATGTTTGCGATCAACGCCGCGCGTTCCTGCTGCGTAGCCGACAGGCGGGGCGCCTGACCCAAACGATAACGGGCCAACACCTGCGGCGAAGGAATTCGCAGCAACTTGCACTGCTGCAGCGGCGATAACTCCCACGCATCCGCAATCACAAAATAGCGTTTTAAGGCGCCGGTACTAGTTGGACGGGCGGTAGCAGGCTTAATCAAGGGCGAACTCACATAGTTGGCGCTCAAGCATACTCCCTAATTGGTCCGCCGCTGGCTATCATGCTGTAATGAGCGGAACATTCAACGAACGCCTGCGCCAAACCCAAGTACGCCTGAACAGCTTAGTGTGCGTGGGGCTGGATCCTGACTTCAGCAAACTACCCCCTGAACTGAAGAATCGGCCGCGCCCCCTATTTGCCTTTAATCGTCGCATTGTCGACGCGACTTTTGAGCTAGCGGCCGCCTACAAGCCGCAAATCGCTTTTTATAGCGCCGCCGGGGCTGAATCTGAATTACTCGACAGCATTCGCTACATCCGCGACCGAGCTCCACAAGCGCTGGTCATTTTAGACGCCAAGCGTAACGACATTGGCAATACCGCCCTCGCCTACGCCAGCGAAGCCTTTGACCGCTACGGCGCCGATGCGGTCACGGTCAATCCCTACATGGGCGAGGATTCGGTACGTCCTTTCCTGACACGACCCGATCGCGGCGCAATCATCCTCTGCCGGACCTCCAATACCGGTGCTCGGGATTTCCAGGACCTTCTAATAGACGGAGTTCCGCTATACGCTCGGGTCGCCGACACTGCCGTCAATCACTGGAATGATAATGGCAATCTCATGCTAGTGGTCGGTGCGACCTATCCTGAGGAGATGGCCAGTCTGCGGCATGCGCATCCCGAGATACCATTCTTAGTGCCCGGCATCGGCGCACAGGGGGGTGACCTTAAAGCCACGTTGACCGCAGGCTTAGACTCCGGCGGCTTAGGGCTACTGATCAATTCCTCTCGCGCAATTATTTACGCCGGTGGCGGCGATGCGCAGGCGATTCGTCGTGCGGCGCTGGAATTACATCAGGCGATCAATCAACAACGTGACTCTACATGAATAACAATGAATTGAACGATAGCGCGCAACTCCTCAATCAATTGCGCATTGACCGCAGCGTTATTCCGCCACGCCGCTTTGGTGTTGGCATCATGGTAGTCATTGGCCTGTTATTGCTAGCGGTCGTGGTACTCGTCTGGTGGTGGTTGCAGCCGACCAGGCAAAGCGTCCGTATTGCCATCGCGACCTCGATCGCAGGTGGCAATGAGCCTGCGAACTCCATCCTAGATGCCTCAGGCTACGTCGTCGCACGTCGCCAAGCCACCGTCGCCTCCAAGGTGACCGGTAAATTAATGGAGCTTGATATAGAAGAAGGCGATCATGTGAAAGCCGGACAAATTATTGCCAAGCTTGACGATAGCAATGCACGGGCCTTTCTCAATCAGTCCCGTGCGCAAGTCGCGTACGTAAAGTCCGCGCTTGCACAGACCGACGTCAATCTCGCCAACGCGTTGCGCGACTACAATCGACAAAAAAGCCTGCTCGAAGGACACTTTGTCAGTCAAGCCGCCGTCGACAATTCACACACCACGGTAGAGGCCCTCAGCGCGGAACTGGCGACCCAAAAGAGCAATGTGCTGGTCGCACAAAGCGCCCTGCAATCCTCGGCGCGTAACCTTGATGACACTATTATTCGCGCACCCTTTGCCGGCGTGGTCACGGTCAAGGCCGCGCAACCGGGCGAGATTGTCTCGCCGGGTTCGGCCGGGGGTGGATTTACTCGCACCGGTATCGGCACCATTGTCGACATGGATTCGCTCGAGGTCCAAGTCGATGTCAACGAAAATTTCATTAATCGCGTACAAGCCTTACAAGGTGCTACCGCGAAACTCAACGCCTATCCTGACTGGCAAATACCCGCGCATGTGATTGCGGTCATTCCCACCGCAGATCGCAGCAAAGGGACTGTCACGGTGCGCATTGCACTCGACCAGAAGGACTCGCGTATCCTGCCTGAAATGGGCGTTCGTGTCGCCTTCTTGAGCGACGCGGATACGCACGCTACTAAGAGCGGTGACGCGCGAGCGAGTGCCGGCGTTCGACTTCCGCCGGACACCGTGCAGCGCGGCACTGGTGCAGGCGCAGGCACGGGCGAAACCGCTACGGTGTTTGTGGTCCACGACGAGACTTTGGAACGGCGCGCGGTACGTTTAGGATCGACTACCAATGAGGGAGTTACGGTGCTATCGGGTCTTACTGCCGGTGAACGGGTCGCGGTAGGCGATCTAAGCCGGATGAAAGACGGCGAAAAAATTCGGATTCAACCATAAAGGACTTGCCATGACTGAAGCCATCGTAGCTTTACGCAATGTTACTAAAGTGTATCAACGCGGTAAGCAAAATATCGAAGTCCTCGCGGGCTTAAGCCTGGATATATTGAAAGGCGAATTTGTCGCGCTAATGGGACCGAGCGGCTCCGGTAAGACCACCTTACTCAACTTAATTGGCGGTCTCGATACACCGACCTCGGGCGAGATCACAGTAGCGGGGCAACGACTCGATCAATTAAAAAGCGGCGCACTCTCCGAATGGCGCGCCAATCACGTCGGATTCGTGTTCCAGTTCTACAACTTAATGCCCATGCTAAGCGCGCAGCGCAATGTGGAATTGCCTTTGCTGCTCACTAACCTATCGGCAGCTCAGCGTAAAATCAACGCGCTCGCAGCATTGACCTTAGTAGGCATTGCGGATCGTGCCAAGCATAAACCGAACGAACTCTCCGGTGGCCAAGCACAACGCGTGGCAATCGCTAGAGCACTGGTAGCCGATCCCAGCATCCTGGTCTGCGATGAACCCACCGGCGACCTTGATCGAAAATCTGCTGATGAAGTGTTACGTCTATTGCAGATCTTAAGTCGCGACCATGGCAAGACCGTCGTCATGGTCACTCACGACCCCAAGGCCGCGGAGTTTGCGGGTCGACAACTGCATATGGACAAAGGCTCATTGCTAGAAGCCGCGCGCGTCGCCGCCTAAGGATTCAGCATGAAATTTCTTCCCCTCATCTGGTCGACACTATGGCGCAAAAAATTTCGCACTATCCTGACCCTGCTGTCGATCGTCATCGCTTTTTTATTGTTTGGCGTGCTAGAAACGGTGGACTACGCTTTTGCGCATCCTTCCCAAGGTCAATCCGGTGCCGATAAATTAGTCACGATCAACAAATATTCGATCACTCTCTCACTACCGTTTTCCCACACGCAGCAGATTCGAGCGCTACCCGGCGTCGCAGAAGTCACTTGGTTGACTTGGTTTGGAGCCTATTACAAAGAATCGAAAAATTTTGTATTTGCGCTACCTATCGATACCGACAGCTATTTCAAAGTTTATAACGATGAGTTCATCATCAACCACGACCAAATGCTAGCCTTCCGCAATACGCGTTCAGGCATGTTGGTCAATTCAGCCTTGATGACCAAGTACGGCTGGAAAGTAGGTGACAAATTACCGCTCCACTCCACCATTTGGACGCAAAAAAATAGCTCCTTGGATTGGACCTTCGACATTGTCGGCACCTTCGACGCGAAAGATCCTCTCCAGGCTAGCCAATATTCGACCACCGCGTTCTTTCATTACGAATTATTTGATGAAGGGCGTAGTTTTGGCAAGGGCACTATTGGTTGGCTTAACGAAAGAATTAGCGATCCTTTAGATTCGGCGACTATGTCATCAAAAATTGACGCCCTATTCGCTAACTCACCCAACGAAACTAAAACTCAACCCGCAAAAGAGTTCGCACTGGCCTTCATTAAGCAACTCGGAGACATCGGTTTCATACTGCACGCTATTCTTGGCGCAGTGTTCTTCACGCTATTATTTTTAACCGG
>JAYVYN010000063.1:0-8904 GCA_043784265.1 Gammaproteobacteria bacterium
GCTTACGAACAGCAATTGCATGGCAAGCCGGGCTTTAAAGAAATTTTGGTCAATGCTGCGGGTCGACCAGTTGATAAACAAGGCGAGTACGCGCCACAACTGCATATTCATCCGCCAGTCGCCGGCCAGGATTTAATTTTGGGGTTGGACATGCGTGTACAAAAAATTGCTGAAGAAGCCTTGGTAGGCAAGCGCGGCTCGGTGGTCGCGCTTGATCCGCGAACCGGCGATATTATTGCACTTGTTAGTACGCCGGGGTTTGATCCCAATGATTTTGTGCGCGGCCTTTCGGTCGCGCAGTATGATGCGCTTCAAAATAATATAGACAAACCGCTATTAAATAGAGCGTTACGCGGCGCTTATCCGCCGGGCTCCACCGTAAAACCACTGTATGCGTTGGCGGCACAGAAATACGGCATTATTTCTCCGTCGCAGACGCAATTCTGCGGCGGTATTTTCACCTTACGCGGTAGTAGCCATCAATATCGCGATGATAAAAAGCATGGGGTCATTGATATGCGGCGCGCAATCGCTGCGTCTTGTGATGTGTATTTTTTTAGGGTGGCAGAGAAATTAGGCATTGATCGAATGCATGCCTTTATGCAGACTTTTGGCTATGGCTCGTTGACGGGTATCGATATACCGGGTGAGAAGCCCGGACTGATGGCTTCGCCGGAGTGGAAGCGCCGCATATTTAAGCGTGCCGCGGATCAGGTGTGGTTTCCGGGCGAGACGATTAGTATGGGGATTGGTCAGGGTGCGATGACGGTGACGCCTTTGCAGCAGGCGCATTTCGCTGCTGAAATTGCCGAACGAGGCCGAATTATTGCCACTCCGCGGCTAGTCTCGGCCGTGCGTGAGGCCGGTTCGAGTCGGGTGATTCCGCGTAGCCCTCAGTTCATGAAGCCGAATGACATTGCTACCGATGATCAATGGAGCGTCGTCTATGACGGTATGGTGGACGCGGTATCACCAAGAGGTACCGCTTATGTGGCGGGGCTTGGTGCGCGCTATAAATTTGCGGGTAAAACCGGCACCGCGCAAGTGATTGCGATCAAACAGAACGAAAAATATCATTTGAAAGATGTCGCAGAGCGAAATCGTGATCACGCATGGTTTATTGCCTACGCGCCCGCGGATGATCCTAAAATTGCGATATCAGTTCTCGTCGAAAACGGTGGTTTTGGTGCGGCGGCTGCGGCTCCCATTGCGCGACGAGTGCTCGACATGTATTTATTGGGTGAGGACACAACGCTGAAGCCAAAGAAGCCTGGCGCTCAGGCGGCAAGACCCACCCCTGCGGTCGAACCTCCAGTGCCCGCTGCCAGTGAACCCCTTTAATCACGAGCATCGTTTATGACCGACTACACGTACGCGTATCAAACTTCTACCACTCACCCTGGGTTCATGAAGGCACCGCCGCTTGCAACTCGGCCGGATGCGGCATATGTGATTGCTGGCGTTCCGTATGACGGCGCGACCACCAATCGCCCCGGTGCGCGTTTTGGTCCGTACGAGATTAGGCGTGCAAGCCACATGCTCTGCGACGGTACTCACCCAGTGTTTAGTGTCTCACCGCTTGCGCACATCGCGGATATCGGTGATCTTACCTTGCCCAATACTTCGTTGGAGGGTATGCGCGCGGCGATGGCGCCGCAAGTCGCGAGCCTCATTCGTCAGCATCATATGGTGTGGCTCGGAGGTGATCATTCGATTGCCTTACCGTTGCTGCGCGAATACCGTGCCCATTTTGGCCGCCCCTTGGCGCTGGTTCACTTTGATGCGCATTGCGACACTTGGGAGAGTCACTTCGCTGAGCCGTCCGGTCATGGTACTTGGGTGTATGAGGCGATTCGTGATGGACTCATCGATCCAAAACTCACGGTTCAAGTGGGAATTCGCTCTGCGGCCGAGCGTGCCACGGGTCGCTATGTGTCGGACCGCGGCGGTCTTATTTATACGTCCCGTGATATGCGCGGGCGCGTTAATTCTGAGCAGCTTGCATCTATTACCAACGAAGTGCGCGCGCGCCTTAAAGAGGGCGGATCAATTCCGACCTACCTGTCACTCGACATTGATTGTCTTGATCCTGCATTCGCGCCGGGTACGGGTACGCCAGAACCGGGTGGGTTAAGTACTTCTCAGGTATTGACACTCCTGGAAGATTGGCATGATTTAAACTGGTGCGGGATGGATCTGTGCGAAGTGTCGCCGCCCTACGATCATGCGGAACTGACCAGCAATGCCGCGGCCTCCTTTATATGGACTTATCTGAGCGCACGGGTGAGTCATTCTGCAGGTTGAGCAATAGCCCGTAGATCATCCCGACACCGAGCCAGGCTATGCCGACTTTGATGGCGAGTCCGCTCATGCCGCTGAACACCGCGAGTACCACCGCGATGCCGATTAGCGGCGCTAGCCAATGAGCGAACCACGCGCGAGATTTTTGTTTAATGCCGAAATAGACAATGACGGAGACATGCAGCATTAGAAAACCGCTGAGCGCACCAAAATTGACGATGGTGGCGAGGTCATCTAGCTGATTGCGCATTGCAAGCGCCACGCTTAGGGAAATGATGGCGGTGACGATCATGCCCACATAGGGCGTGTGGTAGCGCGGATGAATGCGTGCAAGCGCCTGGGGAAGCTGGCGATCGCGCCCCATGGCATATAGCACGCGGGCCACACCCACTTGCATCGGTAGAGCGTTTGAGAGACCTACCACCAACACATACGCCCACGCAATAACAGCGGCCGCCCAGGGGCCAATGGCCCAGCTCGCGAGTTCATAGGTGGCGGCTGAGGCGTCTTTAATTTTTATGCCGGGAAGCAAGTTGCCCAGTACCCAGGCTACCAGTACGAAAAAAAGCGCCGAAATCACTAGTACGCTGATAATGGCACGACCGACCACGCGACGGTCATTTCCTTCTACTTCTTCAGACAGGGTTGAGATGGCGTCAAATCCGAGGAACGACATGACACAAATTGAAGTGGCGGTAAAAAGTGCGCCGCTGTTGAATTTTTGGGGATCCCAGAAAGGGGCGAGGGAGAGTGAGCCGGTTCCCTTGCCGTGATTCAAAGCGACGAGGGCGAGAGCGATGAATGCGAACATCACAATTGCCTGAATAATGACCGCAATGAAGTTAGCTCGCGTGGTCACTGCAACTCCGAACCAATTGATTAATAGGGTAATGGCAACCATCGCGGTGATCCACACCGCGCGATCAACGCTGGGTAGTAACGTGCCGAGCGCAACGGCAATCAATACGTAGACAAAAGAGGGGATGAGTAAGTAGTCGAGCAATATGAGCCAGCCCGCGACGAAACCAGAATATGCCCCCAGCGAGTGACGCGCGAAGCCATAAACGGATCCCGCACTGGGAATGGTGGTGGTCATAATGGCGTAACTCTTGGCGGTAAAGTACATGCAAATACCACCGAGTACATAGGCCAATGCAATTAAGCCTTTAGATGACTCCCATACAAATCCAAGAGTGGATAAGGGGGTGATCGGCGCAATGTACGCAAGGCCATAGACGATAAGATCCCAAAACTTGAGTGAGCGTTTTAAGGCCACCGGCATTGTATTTTCCTATCTATTTGAGCCAAGATCACCCCGCTGCAGGAGAAAATTGCATGATAACGGTTTATTCGGATCAACATCTGCTTCGTCAGCCTAGGACAGAGCTTTTCGGGGGCGAGTTTATCGCGCCGCATGAGAGTGCTGATCGTGCACGATTTGTGCTGGAGCGGATCACCGCTACCAAGCTTGGGCAAGTGATCGAACCTAAGAGCTTTGGGATGGAGCCAATCAGCCGGGTTCACGATGCGGGATACCTGCAATTTCTGGAGCATGTTTGGGAAGAGTGGATTGCTGTGGGATATCGCGGTGAGGCGGTACCTACCTGTTGGCCTGCACGGCGTATGGTGCAAAAAATCCCAATCCAGATTGATGGCAAAATCGGTTACTACGCGGCCTCAGCAGAAACCTCAATTAGTGCGGGAACTTGGCCCGCGGCGTTAGCGGCGGTGGATGTTGCGCTGACGGCAGCCCAACTCGTGACCCGTGGGGCGCGCGGTGCCTTCGCGCTTTGTAGGCCACCTGGGCATCACGCGGCCCGCGATCTGTATTGCGGATACTGCTTCTTAAATAATGCGGCAATTGCGGCGCAGTGGATGCGAGCCCAAGGGGCAGGCCGAGTCGCTGTGCTGGACGTGGATTTTCATCACGGTAACGGTACTCAGGATATTTTTTATGATCGCTCAGATGTGTTGTTTATATCCTTGCATGGTGATCCGCGCGAGGCATTTCCACATTTTACGGGCTATGCCGATGAGCTAGGAGTGGGTTCTGGCGAAGGCTATAATCTTAATCTCCCTTTGCCGCGAGGCGCGGCGTTCGATGTGTGGGGAGCGGCGTTAGCGACAGGGTTGCGGCGTGTGCAGCAGTTTGCGCCCGACTATCTGGTAGTGTCGTTGGGGGTTGATACTTTCGAACGCGATCCGATCAGTTTTTTCAAATTATCGTCGAAAGATTTTTCAACCTATGGAGCGATGATTGGTCAGCTTAAAATCCCGACTTTATTTGTGTTAGAGGGTGGCTATGCGGTTGCAGAAATCGGTATTAACGCAGTTAATGTCTTGGCGGCGTTCGAAGGTGCATAAAATGAATCAAATGAATAGAATGAACAAAATGAACAGAATGAACAAAATGAATCAGATTCTTTCAAGTCTAGTGTTTGCCTTGATCATCACAAACAGCGCGTTTGCCGCGTCTAAGCGAGCGCTGCAGGCGGATGATTTTTATCGCCTGCAAGCGGTAGAAAACCTGAGTTGTTCTCGCGATGGCCAGTGGATCGCTTATACGGTGAGCACCACAGATCGTGAAGCCGACGAGTTACGTTCGGCGGTGTGGATGGTAAACTGGCAGGGTACCGAACATATCGCCTTAACGTCGGGTGCGCTATCGGCAAGTGCACCGCAGTTTAGTCCCGACGAACGCTTTGTGTCGTACTTAGCTGCTCACGGCGAAGATCCTGCGCAGCTCTACCTCTTGGATCGTCGCGGCGGCGAGCCTCGGATGCTGACGTCTGTGGGTGGAGAGATTGGCGAGTATCGCTGGTCGCCTGATGGTCACCGGATCGTATTCTCGATGATTGGCTTGCTGGAGAAGCCCCGCGTTATCGCAGCCGCGAAACCCATCGTGATCGATGATTTTCATTTTAAAGAAGATATCTCGGGTTATCGGAGCGCCGCCGATCGGTCGAAATTATATCTACTCGATATCAGCACTCGAACAGTCCAGCCGCTTACGAGCGACGTGCGCTATCGGGATGAGCACCCCACTTGGTCGCCCGACGGAAGTTCAATCGCTTACATTAGCAATCACGAGGGTGAGGCGTATCGCCTTGGGACTCAGGAAATCTATTTGATTGACGCTAAACTGGGCGCGACCCCGAAGCGGCTCGCCCATTTTTATGCGCCCAATAAGCAATCCTTATTATTTACCAGCGACTTGAAGCAGATATTTTATTCGGTTGGATTTGAACCAAAGTGGTACGCGTATATTCATGATCGACTGGCCGTGGTGACTGTGGCGAATGGTGAGTCCAAGGTGCTAACCGATGCGTTGGATCGTGCGGTGGCGGTACCGGTGGCCATAAGCCATGGAGAATTAGGCGTACTGGTAGAGGATGATCGCTCGGAATATCCGGCAGTGTTGCATATAGGATCCAGCCAGGGGAGCGTCGTGACCCGCAGTGTCGCGGCACCTGTAGCCACGGTGGATCAATGCGCCGCAGGCGGCCATTTGGCAGTCATAGCCTCTACCGATACGCAGGCACCAGAAGTTTACGCTTTGGAGTACGGCAAATCGGGGCAAGGTCACCTGCGTCCGCTCACCAATCACAATGAGACCTTACTAGGTGAGCTTACATTGGGTTCGGCCGAAGATATCCATTTCAATAGTGCCGACGGCACGGAGGTGCACGGCATAATGATTAAGCCACTTGGGTTTCAGAAGGGGCAGCTTTATCCGACATTGCTTTGGATCCATGGCGGACCTAATGGCCAAGATGCGCACGGATTGGCATTCGATACTTATCCCCTGGAACTTGAGCGTCAGTGGTTCGCGGCTCACGGCTATGTGGTGTTGGCTATTAATTATCGTGGTAGTAGCGGTCGCGGTGCCGATTTTCAACGCAGTATTGCGGCCGACTGGGGTCACAAGGAAGTGGAGGATTTGCTTGCCGGGGTTGATTATGTGGTGCGCGAGAAGATTGCCGACCCCTCACGGTTAGGAATCGGCGGCTGGAGTTACGGTGGGATATTGACGGACTCCACGATTGCGAGTGACAACCGCTTTAAGGCTGCCATCAGTGGTGCGGGTAGCGCTAACCAGCTATCCATGTTCGGTAGTGACCAATATGCGTTGCAATATACCGAGGAGTTGGGCATGCCTTGGACTCATCTTGATCGATGGTTAAAGGTATCGTATCCGTATTTTCATGCCGACAAAATTAAAACCCCTACCTTATTCATGGGGGGTGAAAAAGACTTTAATGTACCGATCGGTGGTTCGGAGCAAATGTATCAGGCACTGCGGGTACTCGGGGTTCCTACTCAGTTAGTAGTTTATCCGGGGGAGTTTCATATATTCACTCGGCCCAGCCATATTCACGATCGTATCGAACGCTATCTTGCTTGGTTTGATCGCTACCTGAAACCGTAACCTAGTGATTACTGCGGGCGATTACCGCGAGACCTTGTAGTACAAGATCCGGTACGATTTCGCCACGCGTGTGCATGTTGCTGGCTACTAGGTTGGCATCGCCACCGGTGATATACAATTTTGGCTTTTCGGTGGTGCGCGTCGCCACGAGTTCTGCGGCACGATCGGCCATTCCAGCCAGTGCAAACACTGCGCCCATGGAGATGGCGTCTATAGTGTTGTTTGCGAGTACGCCAGGTAGCGAGGCAGTGCTTTGTTCCGCCGCCTGGGCAATATTGCTAGTGTTAGTCATAAGGGCTGCGCGCATCATAGGAATGCCCGGGACGATGAGTCCGCCTAAGTGCTGACCGTGCGCGTTAACGCTATCGACTTTAACCGCAGTACCCGCATCAACAATACATAGCGCTGAACGTGTTTTTGTCCATGCGCCAATGAGTGCCAACCAGCGATCAACCCCTAGCAGCAGCGGATTTAAATAACCGTTGCGTAACTCCTGAAAATCAGCAGTAGTGCTGACAAATTCAATGGGTAGGCCATAGGCTCTGTTTGCCAAACGCGCGAGCGTCCTCGCCATTACTAATCCGGCAACATTGGAGGCTAGTATGCGCGAGGGGTTGGCAGTGGATTCGAACACTGCCGCGCCCCATAGGTCAGACTTAACATTGCGGTGCACGATGGCCTGTTGCTCGGAAAGTTTCGAGTCTTCCACTTGCGCCCACTTTAGCCGCGTATTCCCGACATCAAGCACTAATAGCATAGGCTACGGCACATACCTACCGCGTTTCTATTTAGCGGAAGTAGGTTTACGAAATTTCAGTACAAAGTTATCGGCTTCACCAACCGCTACGTACTTGGCACGATCTTTCTCGCCTTGGGAGAGTGTCGGCGGTAAGGTCCATACCCCATCGACCCAGTTCTTGGTGTCACGCGGATTGCCATTAATTTCCGAAGAATCCACTAGCTCGAAGCCTGCCTTCTTCGCCATGGCAATGGTGTAGTCCTGGCGCACATAACCGTTCTCGCCCTTCGGGTCCTGAGGTTTGTCATTCAGACCACGGTGTTCCTCGATCCCGAATATACCACCGGGTTTGAGGGCCTTGAAAATGCCGTTGAGCACATCACTCGCGATGCCGGCTCCCATCCAGTTGTGTAAATTTCGAAAGGTTACAACCAAATCGGCAGATCCCGCTGGCGCGATTGCAAAGTGGTTCGCACCGAGCAGCGTCTCGTTAACGGTGCCGAGGCGTGCTTCTTGAGCCATTCTTCGCGCGCGCCACTTGGCAATCGATTCATCTTCTTCCTTGTCGCCCGGCACTGGCAATGCGACATAGTAATGTCCCTGTGGCGCAAGATAGGCACCGAGGATTTCGGTCCAATAACCGCCTCCCGGCCACAGTTCTACGACCGTCATTTTAGGGGTAAGACCGAAGAAACTGAGTTCTTCGAGTGGATGTCGAGCCGAATCTCGAGCGGTATAGGTCGCCGTGCGTGCGGGGCTTGCAATGATAGCGGCCAGCGCAGGATCGGGTGACGCGGTTGCCGCCCAAGAAGCGCTGACGGCCACAAGGGCGGATAGTGCCACAAGAGCCGGTACGAAAGCCGACCCGAAAAACGCACTGGATTTTTTACTCAAACGCATGATTGCTAGCCTCAATGGTGGTTGTAATACTAGTATCCCATTAAAATCATCCACTATTATAGGGGAGTGGCTGTCGATGGGTACTTGTGATCGTCCTTTAATCGTCCGGTGTGGTGCGTTCGGCGATATGGTGCTGTTGACCCCGTTGATTCGAGATTTGCAGCAGAAATTCCAACTACCGGTGGATATTTTAACTTCCGGAGCGTGGAGCATACCGCTGCTAGAGGGCCAGCCGGGGGTGGGCGAGATTATTAGCGTACGCAGCCGCAAGACTCCTTACTGGCTCGCGCCTGACCAACGTCATGCGGTTGCACGACTACGCCTGCGAGGGGTTGGACCTACCTGGTATTGCGACGGTAATGATGCGGCTAAGTCGATGTTAGTGCGGGCAGGCTTCATCGCGTCAAATATTGTGGATGTCGCAGACTATCCGTTGTTGCCGCGCGAGCATGTGATCGAGCAGTGGCATCGCTTGGTCCACAGCGAGTCACCCATAATGGGTTGTCAATTGCAGGTCAGCAACGTCCAGCAAAGA
>JAYVYN010000064.1:0-9887 GCA_043784265.1 Gammaproteobacteria bacterium
GTGTCAGACAAAATAGGCCGAATAGTAGTCGCAGCATCCCCTCCATTGCCCTGCCTCGACAATGCGCTCATGTCATTGTGGTCCCTCGCGGAAGTCGGAATACATGACATACAGGCCCGCAAGAAGCAACGCCATAACAACGATCCCAGCTAGGCTCAGAAAAGGATCACTCATCGCTTTCTATCCATAAGTGTAGCGAGCTTGAAGTAGACTCCAAACAATAATATCGTGGGTACCCAGATCTCCGTGAAGATCGCTTGCTCGCGATCATGCAATATAAACCAGATATATAAAGTGATAACGAATGAAATCATCACAGCCAATAAGATGAAATAGTCGGATTTTCTTAACATATTTGTACCTCTTTAATCCCGGCGCCCAATTTGATGTTCTTCGGAAGCATAGCCTGCCGCGCTCAGTAAACAACCGGCGACCGCTACCGAACCGATCACGCGTATGCCCGATGTAATCCCAAATGAAAATACGTCGACGCCAATCAATCCCGTTGCAACCAGCCCCAATCCCAGGCAACCCAATGCCGTCAAGGTATTACCCACCAATATAATCAACCGTGATCCGGCATTAACTGAGGTTTGCATTGCACTCCCGCTGAACCGTCGTCTTCAGGTAACTCTAGTGTCCACCGAATCGGCGGTTTCAGACGCGCTATCTCCTTCTTCGTAGTACCGCATGAGCTACTGCAATTAAAATAGGGACCAAAAGGCCATATGTGCGATGCCAACCAACCCGTGGATTATATTTCCTATCGACTCTGCAAAACCATGCGGTAACTTCCTGGCCACTATCACCGAAAAGGCTGGGTGCGACGAAAAGTTGATAGCCGCCGCATTTGGCAATTTCGCACGCGCTAAGGGCATGATGAAGGTCGCGCGAGACTTTGGTTTTGCCCGGTAAGCGGTCACAGCCCAACGCGGGGCGTCGGACTGCGCGAATGCGATCGCAGTGAACCCAATATCGGCTCTCGAGATTTTGGCGCGCGCCGATCCTTAGAGAGGGAGTATCACTCAGACGTCTTGATTACCGTCGCAAGGTTTGGACTGTTGTCGGATTCATCGACATTCAAAACATGGTCGAATTTTTCAATATTAGGGTTGACATCAAACGCTGGCGAAAGCCGCCAGCCACTCGATGTCAGAATGAAACCGTGGTTTCTCAGGTGATCGTCACGATTGCCAGTATCCACATTGAAAACAACGTGCCGATATAATTGTTCGAGATCGGTCGCAACGGTTTGCTTCGCACCTCGATGGTGCAAAAATTCGGCCATGTCAATATAACTGGTTCCTTCACTTTGATCCTTGCGTAGCATGGCCATCGCCGATACATAGAGCCGCCGGCGATGCGTGCAAGGCGTACAAGTTTTCCAATGTTGCCGAATCGTCAGCTCGCGTTGCGGTGCGCAACGCTTTTGGACAACCATCCGAACGCCAGAGTCACCTTAAGATTCCGTGGTGCACCTATTGCGATCCCGAAATAGCGCACATCGGCATGCAGATGATGGAGGCGCGACAGCGCTCGATTCCTGCGAAGAGTTATACAGCGATGATGCAGGATGTCGATCGCGCCATCACCGATAGCCAAGATGATGGCTTTGTCAAAATTTACGTGAAGGATGGGACAGACGAGATTGTGGGTTCCACTATCGTTGCATTCCGCGCCAGCGAAATGATCAACGAAATGTCGGTCACCATGAGTTCGGGCATCGGCATGCGGCAGTTGGTGGCTATTCTGCATAGCTATCATTCGCAATGCAGTCACATTCTTCGTCGAATGCAATGCAGCACTTGGCCTTCGCACCATCGCTTGTGGCTGTGTGGATCCCCATCTGCTCCCGGCCTTCAGTTCACCGATACGCACGCCGAACCGAGATCTGTTATCACAGAGGTTGGGTATAATAAAGGTATATTTAATATACCAAAAGCGGGAAGCTACGCCGCAAAACAACCGTAGACCAAGTCTGCATCGACTGGCGACCGGTGCAGCAATAGAGATTCCCCTCCTCCCGTCAGTCGCCGCCGTCGATCGTATGAATGATGCCGCTGTTGAAACTGACTGCCCATACTGTGTTCGCATCCACAGCACTGATGGCCTCAATGGCACCCACTTCGAAAGTGGCAATCGGTTGTGAGCGCCAGGTTATGCCTGCGTCGTCCGACCTCAACACGACGAAGAACCCAGCCGCCCATAGCGTGTTGCCGGAGCGAGTGGCACTTTCCAAGTCCTGCGTGGTGCCGCTGGCCACTGTCGTGAAGGTCATCCCGCCATCAGTCGAGCGTCGTATAATCCCCTTTAGATTCACGCTCACCAAGGTGTTGGCGTCCAACGGCACGATGGACGTGTGTTGATTGTCAAAGCCTGTGGCCAACGCCCACGTGACGCCGCCGTCGCCGGTTCGGCGCACCGATCCATCATCAAAAGCGGCGTAAGCGACTTGCGCATCCAAGGCGTACAAACCGAAGACGCTGCGCGTGGTTCCCGAATTCTGCGTGGTCCACGTGCCGCCTGCATTCACGGTCTTGGCAATGAAACCGCCGGACCCGGCGATCCACAACGTGTTAGCGTTGACCACGGTCACGATATTGACCGGTGCCGAACCGAATCCCGATTGCACGGACCAGGTTGTACCGCCATCAGTGGTCTTGATAAGTGTGTCGGCAAAGCCGCCCGCTGCCCAGGCAGTCGATGCGGACACACCAGCGACTTGAATGGCACCGGCCGCTAAAGGAGTGACAAACACGGAATCGTCGTGCACCAATGGCCAATTCGCGCCGCTGTCGGTGGTTCGTGCAATAGTGCCTCCGAAGCCGGCCGCCCAAGCCGTGGTCGCGTCAATTGCAGACACACTTGTCAGTTGCAGCCGCGGCCCCCGCGATTGCTCGATCCACGTTGTGCCCGCGTCCTTGGAATTGACAATGACGCCGGTATCACCGACGCCCCATAGATTATTGGCGTCCGCGGCAAACAGACCCTCCAGCGGGGTGAAACGATTGCCCGCAAACGAGGTCCAGCTCGCACCGCCGTTGTGGGTCTGCGCGATGCTGCCATCGGTGTAACTGACATAGGCTGTGGATGCGTTCAACGCCAATATCGACAGTGGCTGAGTGCTGCTGCCCGTCGGGGTCGTCACGCTGTTCCACGTGCTACCGTCGGTGGTGAGTTCTACCACGCCCGTTGTGCTGACGACCCAGGCTACCGTGGCGCTGGGCGCTGACAGTGCGGTAGCTGAAGTTCCGCCTAGACCCACCAGCTTCACCGTCGACCAGGTGAGGCCCGCGTCGGTAGTTCTGGAAATGAGATCTGGCTGACCGGTCACAAACGCGGTGGTTGCAGTCGGTGCGGACAGACGATACAAGGGACCTGCAAGAGCACTTAGTTTCTGCCACGTAGTACCGCCGTCACTAGAACGCAACGCACCGTTGACGCCCACTGTCCATACGACATTGATGCCGTTAGCGGCTACGTCATTGAGAATATCCATAGTGCCGCTACTCTGCGACGTCCAGGTGGTACCGCCGTCCGCACTCTTAATGACTCGGCCGTTGCTCCCCACTGCCCATACGGTGTTCGCGTCGGCGGCGGATAAACCTTTGAAAAATCCACCCGCATCGTCAAAACGTCGCACGCGGCGCCAAGTGCTACCACCGTCCGTAGTTTTGACCACTACGCCTAAATCACCGATCGCCCATGCGGTACTTGCATTGCCCGCCGCGCCCGCATAAAGCGTCACGCTCACAGGGGTGCGATTCTGCCAGCACCAGCCTCCACTCGGCCCAGCGCCGAAGCACGGTCCGACACCTGCCGCCTGGGTTGCGGCCACAGTCAAGGTCGCCGCGTTGCTATTGAGGGTCACGCTGCTGCAGGCGGCCGTGGCGCGAAAGCGCGCAGCGTCATCGCTCGACGCAGCCACCAAGGTATATGTCGCTGCGGTACCGCCGCTTAAATTGCTGAATGTGACGCCCCCATCGTTGCTGCGTTGCCATTGATATGTCGCAGTCGAACCGTCACTGCAGGTGGCCGCCACCGTAAAGGCGGCTGGCGCGCCGCGGGCGACGCTGCGATTGAGCGGCTGCTGGGTAATAGTGACCTTGAGTGTCGTCACGGCCGTCACCGTTAGCGTTGCCGTCGCGCTGGTGGCACTTCCGAATGCGTTCGACACTACTGCGGTAAAGGTTGCGCCGTTATCGCCCACCACCGTGGCGGGAGTGGTATAGCTCGCGCCGGTAGCCCCTGCGATCGACACAGTACCGCGCCGCCACTGGTAAGCGAGCGGTGCGGAACCGGTTGCAATGACAGTGAAGGTCGGCATTTGGCCCGCCTGGACAGTCTGATCAGCGGGGTTGGAAGTAACCAATGGCACTTGCCCGACCACTGAGCCTGGCGGATGGCCACCCTTGCTACACGCGGTTAATATTCCGAAAAACAAGAGGACCAATGTTGGTAGGCCGAGACGGCTAGCACGGCGATGCCAGGTCATCAACCGCGCGCTGCGAAATGGTGCGCTGACGACGTTTAGTAAAAATCTGCTCATGATTCATCCCCGTTGTAGAAGTGGCCACCCTACTCTTAGAGACGGTATTAGGGGGTCGGATTGGACATCGCCTCATGAGTATCCATTGAATTTAATGTGCAGACACGAAGCGCGGCGCAATATCGTCACCGCGCCGAGCTGTCGGCCTCCGCGATCTGCAGCAGAGCACCTGATCTTAAAGCGGTGGCCTGCGCTTAGCGACCGATTTTGCTAAAGTATGGCAATGAAGGGCTTCATTCATGGCCGATGTCAAAGAGATCTTGGGTAGAAATGCAAAATAGTAAATCTGGCTTAAAGGAACTGTGGTCTCCTCGCTTAACGGCTTTGCTGTTGATATCGATCCTACTGCTTGGCGTGTGCAATCTCTTAGTTACGCACAGTCTCGCTTCTCTGAAAGCAGGTGATAACTGGTTCATTCATACCGAGCGGGTGCGCTTTGAGACCGTCTTAGAAAAGTACGTGCAGAGGTGGGTTGACCTTTCCCAGCAGGTGATTCAAAGCGCTCAAAAAGGCGACCCAGCAGCCGCGCGTGCTCTGATGGAAAGCAGCGAAGGGAAGCGGTGGATGGACGCGGCACGGGGCATAGCCGTGCAGATGCAGGCTGAAGAGACGGGATTACTTGAGCTGCGTCGTGCTGATAACGATCAACTATTCCACAACACTCAGGTTGCGCTATGGGCGACGGACGCCTTGGCGATCCTCTTGTTGTTCGTCATCGCGTACAGTGCAGTGCGTTACGGCGCGCGCGTCAGGCGCAGCGAAAGAACGCTGGCAACGACGCTGCGCAGCGTGGGTGATGCGGTGATTTCAACCGATGCCGCCGGCGCTGTGCACTTTATGAACGCGGTCGCAGAACATTTAACGGGTTGGGATCAAAAGAGCGCGCGTGGCCGTCCGCTTGATGAAGTGTTTCACATTGTTAACGAACAAACGCGCGCCGCGGTGGAAAGTCCTGCGAGCAAAGTTCTGCGCGAAGGCACTGTGGTTGGACTTGCGAATCATACGGTACTCATTGCGCGCGATGGCACCGAGCGCCCTATTGAAGATTCGGGTGCACCCATCACGGATGGCGCAGAACTGGTGGGTGTCGTGCTGGTGTTTCGAGACGCAACTACCGAGCGCGCCGCGCAGCGTGCACTGATGCACAGCGAGGGGCGTTTTCGCGCAGCAATCGACGCGGTTGAGGGCATTTTATGGACCAATAATGCCGCCGGGGAAATGGTGGGCGAGCAGCTCGCTTGGGCCGCGCTGACCGGCCAAGCTGAAAGCGATTATCAAGGCTATGGCTGGGCTAAGTCCGTTCATCCGGATGACGCGCAGCCGACAGTCGATGCGTGGAATATGGCGGTCGCGGAGCGCAAACCCTTTTTATTTGAACACCGAGTCAGGCGACACGATGGCGAGTGGCGAACGTTTTCGATTCGCGCGGTGCCTATTATTACCGAGAATGGCGTAATTCTCGAATGGGTGGGGTTACATACTGACATCACGATCCGCAAAGCCGTGCAAGTCGAGCAGGCGCGGCTGGTTGCTATTGTCGAGCAATCCCGAGATTTCATCGGTTACGCTGATTTGGCCATTCGCCCCTTGTTTTTAAACCCAGCCGGCCGCCGCATGATCGGGCTGCCGGACCTTGAGTCAGTCAGAGCCACCGAGAAAATCGACTATTTCACGCCGCAGAGTCAAGCTAAGTTATTGGCGACCGTGTTGCCCGCTGTCAAAGAAGATGGCTATTGGGGCGGGGAGTTGAACTTGCGGAATTTCGCCACGGGCGCTGCCGTCCCGGTTTTTTACACGCTGTTTGCTATCCGCGATGTCGGCGGTGGCCTCATCGGTTATGGGACCGTCACAAGCGATCTAACCGAGAGCAAGCGCATCGAGGTGGCGCTGCGGGCGAGTGAGGCACGTCTTAAAGCAATTTTGGAGGCGGCACCGGTCGGCATCGTTATCGCCGAAGCGCCTTCGGGAAAGATAGTCGAGGGCAATCGTCAGGTGGAAGCGATATTAGGTCATTCAATCATTTTTTCCTCGTCTGTCGAGAATTATTCGGCCTGGATATCTCATCATGCGGATGGTCGTCGAGTGCAACCCCATGAGTATCCGTTGGCGCGCGCCATCGCTGGCGAGGAGCGTCCGGAACTTGAGGTCTGCTACGAGCGCGGCGACGGTCGGAAAATTTGGGTTCGATTTATTGGAGCACCGATCTATTCGGACGGCCATATTACCGGCGCGATTGTGGCGAGCCTCGATATCGACCGGGAAACCCGCACCTTGCAGGAGTTGGGCCGAACCCAAGATGAATTGGAAGCACGCGTCAAGGCGGAGGTTAGAGCACGGGAAGCGGCGCAAGCCGCGCTGGCGCATGCGCAGCGCCTAGAAGCGCTGGGGCAACTGGCCGGTGGTATCGCGCATGATTTTAACAACGTACTGCAGTCGGTTGCCGTAGGACTGAGTCTCATTCAAAAGCGAGCTCAAAATCCTGACGACGTACGCAAATTTGCACGCATGGCGAGCGACGCTGCCAAGCGAGGCGCCAGCGTCACCTCCAGACTGCTTGCTTTTGCACGCAAAGGCGAACTGCGTGCTGTGCCCGTCTCGGCCCGTCCATTACTAGAAAATCTTCAGGAAATTTTAGCGACGACGTTAGGGGCCAATTTCAAAACGCAAATCGAGATCGGCCTGGATGTGTCGGACCTGCAGGCGGACAGGGCTCAGCTCGATATCGTAATGATCAACCTGGCCATAAATTCGCGAGATGCCATGCCGCAGGGCGGTACGCTGACCTTGTCGGCTCATGCAGAACGGATATTGAGCGAAAAGGCGCCTGTGGTCGGCTTAAAGCCCGGCGAATATGTGCGCTTGGAACTGATCGATACCGGCACCGGGATGGATGCGCTAACCCTGGCGCGTGCTTCAGAGCCCTTTTTCACGACCAAGGGGCCAAACGAGGGTACCGGTCTGGGACTTGCGATGGCGCGAGGGTTTGCGCAGCAGTCCGGTGGTGCTTTAGCCATCAGCAGCACGCTGGGACAAGGAACGACGGTGACGTTATGGTTTCCTCGAGCCATTGATACCCAAGGAGAGTCCGCGCCGAACGCGGGAATCGCGCCTTCGGTCGTCGCCGCTCTCGTGCTGGTCGTGGACGACGACACGCTAGTGCGCGAACTCCTCGCCCGAGAGCTCGAAGAGCTAGGCTACCAGACGCGGCAGGCTTGGGATGGGCTCTCGGCCCTGGCCGTCCTGGACCGAGGTGAACCAGTCGACTTATTAATCACAGACTATTCGATGCCCGGCATGAACGGTCTAGTGCTAGCGCAAGAGGCGCGACAGCGGCGGCCATTGCTGCCGGTGTTATTACTCACTGGCTATGCCGATGCAAATGTCAAACTCGATATTGAAAACATGCACGATGATACCGTCATCCTGCTACGCAAGCCCCTGTCGGGCGATAATCTCGCGCAGCAGACCAGCACTCTACTGTTAGCATCGCGACTTTGAATTGGTAGCGCGGGGCATGATTCTGAATTCTAGGTATCTGAATTCTAGGTATCTCAATTTACACGAGATCTTCTTTTAGTCATGACTCCGTTTGAACGATTGTGGTTTTTCAAAGCTGGCCGTCGAAATCGCTTGCCTTCCGTGACTATTTATGGTCACATATAGTCATGAAACAAGTTGGCATTGCTGAGCTTAAATCCCGGCTAAGCGAATTTCTTCGTGTCGTTCAGGGGGGAGAGTCGATCGCGGTTCTTGATCGCAATCGAACCGTTGCGCACATCGTTCCGGTACTCGAACGCCCTGGACTGCGGATCCGCAAGCCAGCCACCGATTCACCGAAACCGAATAAGGTTTCGCTGCCACGGTCGATCGCCAATAAGATCGACATATTGGGTTTGTTAATGGAAGAGCGGCAAAGCCACAGATGATTGCCTATGTCGACTCGTCGATTCTGCTGCGCGTTGCGCTCGGACAGCCGAACGCATTGCCGCAATGGCGCCAGATCGATCGCGGCGTGTCGAGCGCGCTGATCTCCACCGAGAGTCTGCGCACTTTGGATCGGCTGCGAATCCGCGCCGACCTATCGGACATTGAAGTCGCCAGACGACGCGCCACAATTCTCAACCTCATCGATTCGCTTGAGTTGATTGAGATCGATGCGATCGTACTGGACCGTGCCGCGCAACCGATGCCGACGGAGCTTGGAACCCTTGATGCGATTCACCTGGCGTCGGCATTGTTATGGAAGGATGCGATGGGCGTCGATCCGGTAATGGCAACGCACGACGGAGCGCTCGGGTTAGCAGCTCAAGCGCATGGCCTAACGGTGGTGGGAACCTAACGTCGGAACGTGCAAGCGCGCCGAGAGACGGAGAACGACGATGCGCAGTGTGAACCGCCGGCCGTTGCACGCGTCGCGCATGGCCGGCTGAAGGACATCAAACACGCAAGTATCGAGCAGAATTGCGCCGATACCGGAGCTGCGCAATGTGGGGGCGTGATTCGGAATTCTAGGAACCTGAATTTCCACAAAATCTTCTTCGACCGCGAGTGCAAACGCGGGTCAACCTGACCTCAACGGCCGGAAAGGAAGCGGAGGTCAGTCTGAGACTTGCCGGTACCCTCGTTCCGCGACGCCCATCTCGTATACTATAGTTTACACTCTGCCTCCTATGGTATACAGTGCGTCACGTTCGAAGTGAAGCGCACGGATGCATTTGATGGGTGGCTCAAGGAACTGAAGGATTCGAAGGGCTGCACGAAGATCCAGGCGCGTATCGACCGGTTGGCCAATGGCAACGCTGGCGACGTCGGGCCAATAGGCGAGGGCTTGAGCGAGCTGCGCATCGATTTCGGCCCTGGCTACCGCGTTTACTACGCGCGAGCCGACAAAACGCTCTACCTGCTGCTATGCGGCGGTGACAAGGGCAGCCAGGGCGCGGACATCAGGAACGCACACGCGATGTGGAGAGGATTGAACCCAGCGGCCAACAAGCCGGCCAAAAAGGAGTGACCATGGCAACCAAGAGCAAACGCCGAAAGATCAAGGTAGCGCTCTACGATTCGGCGGATTACCTGAAGACCGAGGCGGATATCAAAAACTACCTCGAGGCGGTATTCGAGGAAACTGTAGATCGCCAGATGCTGATTCACACGCTCGGCGTTGTTGCCCGAGCGCGCGGCATGATGAGGCTCTCAAAGGACACCGGTATCACCCGGGCCGGCCTTTACAAGGCGCTCTCTCCGGACGGCAATCCGAGCTTCGAGACCGTCACCAAAATTGTCGGCGCCTTCGGCATGCGGCTAAGCGCGCTAGCGGCCTGAAAAGTGGTAGCGGGGG
>JAYVYN010000065.1:0-24635 GCA_043784265.1 Gammaproteobacteria bacterium
ATAAGCATCGCCAATGCCGCGGAGTCGAGCAAGTTTCTCGATTGATCCCGTGTCCACTGTCAAATTTCTAATAGCACGACGCTATTGAGCTCCATGTGATAGTTACCAATGCTCGCACTAAATGCCGCTAAATTCTGCCGCGCGGTGTCAAATCGAACAGTACAACTATCGCCTTCAATTCCAGGCAATTTAAATTCAACCGCATTAGGGGCAGCATTTAACAAAATCAACATTTGCGTCGCGCCTTGAGCCTGATCTTGCCGGGGATTCTTTCCGAACCATAGTCCCAAAGTAAGCAAGCTTGCATCCTGCCAATCATCTAGCGACATTTCGCCACCGCGCGCATGCAACCAACTCACGTCTTTAGGTACGCCCGGCAAATTAACTCCTTTGAGAAAGGTTTCGCGCCGAAACTCTTCTCGATCACGACGAATTTCAGTAAGCAATTGCACGAATTTGACTAACTCTTGCTGCTGCTCAAGAAGCTGCCAATCGACCCAAGATATTTCGTTGTCCTGACAATAGGCATTATTATTTCCCGCTTGAGTACGAGCAAATTCGTCACCCGCCTGCAACATTGGTATGCCTTGCGATAAGAACAAGGAGGCTAAAAAATTCCGCATTTGGCGGCCACGCAGGGCATTAACCGCCGCATCGGTGGTGGGTCCTTCGAGACCACAATTCCAACTCAAATTATGGCTGCTTCCATCCGCACCATGCTCCAGGTTTGCCTCATTGTGTTTGTCGCTATAGGCCACCAAGTCATGCAGAGTAAACCCATCGTGAGAAGTCAAAAAATTAATACTGGCTGTCGGCTTGCGGCCTTTAAGTCGAAACACATCACTGGATCCGGCCATCCGTTCGGCCAGCTCCCCCAAGGTACCGGCATCACGTCGCCAAAACCCACGCAAGGTATCCCGATACCGATCGTTCCATTCGGACCAGCCAGCCGGAAATCGGCCCAATTGATATCCCCCTAAGCCTACATCCCAAGGTTCTGCAATCATTTTAAGATAGGCCAACGCAGGTTCGGCTCGTAGCGCCGTGAAAAATACCGCATCTTCGTTAAATCCATTGACATCGCGCGCTAGAACCGTGGCTAGGTCAAAACGAAAGCCATCGACGTGCATTTCTTCAGCCCAATATTTGAGACAATCGATGACTAAGGTCCATACATTATCCTGCTCACAATTGAGCGTGTTGCCACAGCCGCTCATATTTTCATAGTAACGCTTATCGTTAGGCAGCAAGCGATAGTAAATACTATTATCGAGACCGCGTAAGCTTAATGTGGGCCCGGCCTCATTACCTTCGGCCGTATGATTAAATACCATATCCAAAATGACTTCGATGCCCGCTGCATGTAGGGCCTTCACCATTGTTTTGAATTCCAGTACCGCATCCTTAACTGCGTATTTATTCTCCGGCGAAAACCAGGCCACTGTGTTGTAGCCCCAATAATTATGAAGGCCATGATCGCTTAAGAATTGCTCGCTCACAAAGGACTGGCACGGCAGCAACTCGACCGCCGTGACGCCTATGGCTTTGAGATGCTCAATCACAGGAGCGGCTGTCAGGCCTAAGTACTTGCCACGCCAGGCCTCCGGTACGCCCGGATGGAGCTGTGTGAATCCTTTTACATGTAATTCATACAGCACCGTATCCCGCCATAGAATAGACGGAGGTTTATCGGATCCCCAGTCGAAGTTGGAACTGACAACTTTGCACCGCAGCGCGCCCTGAGCCGGCGCGGCATCGGCCAGCGCTCCGTCGGCGCTGCCCGTAATTGCTCGCGCATAGGGATCAATGAGCGCGATACCGGCATTGAAGCGATGACCGTTTTCCAGATCTTGTGGGCCGTGCACGTAATATACGTACTGAGCTTCGCAATCTGCTGTGCTTAGGGGCAGCAACCCATGCCACACATCTTGAGTGCAGCCCGGCAAATCAAAACGCTCACCATCCGGTCCGCTTTTAGCATGCCATACGCATACCTCAACTCGTGTTGCATGCCGCGAAAAAACTGCAAAATTGACACCCACAGAAGTGCGTATCGCGCCCAAAGGACGCGGCGAGCCGCGCTTAATAGAGCGCATTTATCTGGGCCCTGCCAGGGGTACAGGCCCTGCCAGGGGTACAGGCTCAGCCAGGGGCACAGGTTCAGCCAGAGGCACAGGTTCAGCCAGGGGCACAGGCTCAGCCAGGGGTCCTTTTAAAAACATCGCGGCTAGCGGCGGCAAATTTAATTTCAGCTCGGCTGCGCCCCTTGGCACAGGACCCGCCACCCAATTGGTTTGCAGGTTGTAACCGGATCCACCAAAGCGCACCTCATCGGAATCGAATATCTTTCGAAAACTTCCCGCGTCCGGCACCTGGACCACGTATCCCTCGCGCGGTACCGGGGTCGCATTAAATATACAGATCAACGGCTCTCCCACATCACCCGCAGTACAGCTGCGCTGAAAAACCCAAACGCTTTCATCGGTATTATGAAAATCTATCCAACGAAATCCGTCCTGATCACAATCGCTTCCATACAACTGCGGGGATTTTGCATACAGTAGATTCAGCTCGCGGGCGCAATCACGCAATTCTCGATGCGCAGCTTCTTGCAACAAAAACCAATCGATCTGATCGTTCTCGCGCCATTCCTGCCATTGGGCAAACTCCGAACCCATGAACATCAATTTTTTGCCCGGATGGGCACACATGTAGGCAAGGCACAAGCGGAAATTGGCGCGTTGTTGCCAATTATCACCCGGCATTTTTCCAATCAAGGATCGCTTGCCGTGTACGACCTCATCGTGCGAGATGGGGAGAATGAAATTCTCTGACCACGCGTACACGAACGAAAAAGTTACCAGTTGATGATTGAAGCGCCGATACGCGGGATCGAGCTCCATGTATTTTAACGTATCATTCATCCATCCCATATTCCATTTAAAATTAAAACCAAGCCCACCATGCTCCGGGGGACGAGTAACGCCAGCAAACGAGGTCGACTCTTCAGCAATGGTCAGCGTACCGGGGAAATTGCGATGCACCGTATTGTTCATTTGACGTAAGAACTCAACCGCTTCTATATTTTCGCGGCCCCCGTAGCGATTCGGCAACCATTCTCCGGGATTGCGGCTGTAGTCCAAATATAGCATTGACGCGACCGCATCGACCCGCAGACCGTCTATGTGATAGTAATCCAACCAATACAGTGCGTTCGCGGTGAGAAAATTTCGCACCTCATGGCGACCATAATTAAATATCTTAGTGCCCCAATCCTTATGTTCACCCATCCTAGAATCAGCGTGCTCATACAGCGCAGTGCCATCAAACCGCACCAAGCCATTATCATCGCGGGGAAAATGACCGGGCACCCAGTCCAGGATCACGCCAATGCCCGCACGATGACAGGAATCCACAAACTGCATGAGATCTTGTGGCGAGCCATGGCGTGCGCTAGGCGCGTAATACCCGGTGACCTGGTAGCCCCAAGAGGCATCAAGTGGATGCTCGGCCACGCCCATCAATTCAATATGCGTGTAGCCCAAGTCCAGCACATAAGGAATAAGCTGTAACTCTGCCTCATGCCAACTCATAAAAGGCGGCGTGCGCTGATCCCAAGGTCGTCGCCAGGACGCCAAATGAACCTCATATGCGTTAATCGGCTGTCTTAACGGATTGTTATGCGATCGGGCTTGCATCCAACGCTCATCACTCCACTGAAAGCCATCGACAACAGTCACTATCGAAGCGTTTTCGGGCCGCAATTGCATGCCAAACCCATAGGGGTCCGACTTTAAAAATAATTGGCCGGAACTGCGGATCTCATATTTGTAAACACAACCCTCCCCCACTTCCGGAATTAGCAACTCCCATATGCCCGACGAGCCACGGCCTTGCATCACATGTTGATTGCCATTCCATTGGTTGAACGGCCCCACCACACTGACGCGTTCAGCATTGGGTGCCCATACCGCGAAACGAGTACCCGCCGAACTCAAATGCTCGCGCGAACTCAGGTGCGCGCCTAATTTTTGATAAATACGCTCGTGCCGTCCCTCGCCGAACAGATACAAATCAAAGTCCGAAAGGGCGTCACCACTCATATCACGGGCTTCACGCGCCATATGTTATTCGCATATTCACGAATACTTCGATCGCTGGAAAAATAACCCATGCTCAAACAATTAATGGCCGCTTTGTGACTCCACGCATCTTCTTGTAAGTACAAGGCATCGACTTGATCCTGGGCTTGTGCATAGGCGGTGTAGTCGGCGAGCACCAAGAACGGTTCGCCGTCGCCGAGTAAGCGATTCACGATAGATTCCGCCTCAGCTGGCCGATCAGGCGAAAAGAATCCGGAGTTTATGAGATCTATTGTATTTTTAAGTTCTGGATTGGCCTCGTATTCTGAACGCGGCCTGTACCCTACGGACTTGCGCTCTTGTACCTCCGCAGCGGTCATGCCAAAGATAAAAATATTATCGGCACCCACATGATTACGGATTTCAACGTTAGCGCCATCCAAAGTACCAATCGTCAAGGCCCCATTCAGGCTTAACTTCATATTGCCAGTTCCGGACGCTTCCATACCCGCCGTGGATATCTGTTCGGATAAGTCCGCCGCTGGCATTATTTTTTGCGCCAGGGAGACATCATAGTCGGGTAAAAAAACTACGCGCAATTTATCGCTGACCAACGGGTCGGCAGCGATGGTACTCGCCACATTATTAATCAATTTGATGATTGCCTTGGCCATGACGTAGCCGGGAGCCGCCTTACCCGCGAAAATAACGGTACGCGGCACTATCGAGGCGCTGGGATTATCACGAATACGTCGGTAGCGTGTCACCACGTATAATAGATTCAGCAATTGACGCTTGTATTCATGAATTCGTTTGACCTGGACATCGAATAGGGAGTCCACATTGAGCTTAATTCCGCATCGTTGCAGTACTTCAATAGCCAAACGCTGCTTATTAACGCGTTTGATACCCCGAAAATGCCGACGGAAATCCGCGTCACCTGCGGCGCCAATCATGCGCCCAATATCTTCCAAATCATTTTCCCAACCCACCCCTAACCGCTCCGTAAACAATGCCGATAAACCCGGATTGGATTGTTTCACCCAACGCCGTACCGCAATACCATTGGTGACATTGATAAATCGATCAGGATACATCTCCGCAAATCCCGAAAAAACGTACTGGCGCATCAACTGCGAATGTAATAACGCCACACCGTTGACCCGGTGACTACCCACGACCGCAAGATGTGCCATGTTCACACGTCGATCAGCGTCGTTACTAATGATCGATAAACGTCGTTGTCGATCCAAATCGCCGGGATAGCGCCTCTCTACCTCGCGTAGAAATTCGTCATTAATCAAATAAATTATTTGCAAATGCCGTGGCAATAATCTCTCGAACAATACAACCGACCAAGTCTCCAACGCCTCCGGCAATAGCGTGTGATTAGTATAGGAAAAGACCTGGCCGGTAATTCGCCAAGCTGTGGCCCATGAAACATCGCGCTCATCGACTAGCAAACGCATTAACTCGGGAATTGCTAGCGTGGGATGGGTGTCATTGAGTTGAATGGCCATCGCATCGGGTAAAGAATCGAGTGAACGTCCCTCGCTCGCATGGGTGACCAACATATCTTGCAAACTAGCGCTTACAAAAAAATACTGCTGCTTAAGCCGTAACTCCTTGCCCTGTTGTGTGGAATCATCGGGGTACAGTACGCGTGACAAGTTTTTTGCGTCAATTTGATCTTGTACGGCGGCGCTATAATCACCGGCATTGAAGCGCTCAATTTTAAACGGCGTTACTGCACGACCTGACCAAAGCCGCAGATGATTGACGGTCGAACTACGGTTGCCGGGAATTAATTGGTCAAAACCGATCGCAAAAATATCATTGGTTGCCACCCATCGATGCTTTAAAGCGGGATCAGAGCTATTAATCGTGGCCTCGCTACGCCCCCCAAATCGTACGGTGTAGCGTACATTACCACGCGGAGTTTCCCAGACATTACGAAGATTAAGCCAGCTACTCGCGATCTCCTGTTGCGCTCCGTCGCTACCAATAATTTGGGTGAAAATGCCATAGTCGTAGCGGATACCATAGCCAATGGCCGGATATTGCAAAGTGGCCAAAGAATCCATAAAACAGGCAGCCAGCCTGCCCAAACCTCCATTGCCTAAGCCAGGATCGACTTCTAGAGCAGCGATTTCCTCAAGATCGTAGCCCAAGTCGACTAGCGCCACGCGCGCCTCCTGCACAAAATCACCCTCGAGGCTAGAGAGCGCGTTGATCAAGGATCGCCCCGGCAGAAACTCAACCGAGAGGTAGCACACCCGTTTAACCCGAGCAACGGTCACGCGACGCTGGGTTGCCAACCAGCGCAAGGCCAACTCCTCTCGTACCGCAAGCGATAAGGCGTCATAGATATCGCGTGGTGTCGCAGTATCCAGATTTTTGTCGAGGGCTCGGGCGAGTCGATCCAGCAGGGCCGCCTGTAGCATACCGGGTTGCAGAGCGGTATTCCGGCGCGTCGCAATCTGTGTTTCTATAGTACTCATGTTACGGGTTATTATAGAGATCTTGTCCCCTTGACGGGGCCTAAAACTCTAGAGGCGATCTATACGTGAACTCTTCTTCACTTGCAGTAGGCATAGATGTCGGTGGCTCGTCAATAAAATGTGCGCTAGTCGATATTGCGAGCGGCGAGTTTGCGAGCGATCGCTACGCGGTGCCGACTCCCGCACAAGAATCTACCTCTAGCTTATTGGATGCGCTGGGAACAGTGGTCGCAAAAATCCCCGGCGCGCATCCCATCGGTTTAACATTTCCGTGCGTGATTCGCTCCGGCATTTTACGCTCGGCGGCGAACATCAACAAAGCTTGGATTGGTCAACCTTTAGCGGAATTAGCGGCCAAGCGACTCGGCCGTCCAGTCATCGCTTTGAACGACGGTGACGCGGCTGGACTTGCAGAAGTTCGCTACGGCGCGGCACGCGATGTGAAGGGCACCGTCCTCGTGCTGACCTTGGGTACCGGCATCGGCAGCGCTTTATTTATCGACGGACATTTGGTGCCGAACACCGAACTTGGACACCTTCAGGTACAGGGTCGCGAGGCGGAACACCGCGCGTCTGGACGCGCCAGGGTCGAGGACCGACTAAGCTGGGATTTATGGGCCGCACAATTAACCATGGTATTGCAAGAAATGCATGCTCTACTATGGCCAGAGCTTATTGTCCTTTGCGGCGGCATTACCGAAGAGCCTCAGGAATTCATCGGCAAGTTAAGATGCGAAGCTAGGCTTTGCGTCGGCGCCATGCGCGCAGAGGCGGGCATTGTCGGAGCTGCACTAGCGACCACTTTATCGGGCCGGTAAGTCGGGCAAAAAGAGTGCTAATTCGGCGCGCGATTGTTGCGTTTGTACTGTTAAGCCTGGGGGCCTGTAGCTTATTGCGCCCCGCCCTGCGCGAGGATACCGCCGAGGTAATCCAGCCGCAAACGCCCAGCCAAGTGCAAGACCCAGCGAATCTGTTTGTAAACGCCGCGCTCTCGATGCTCGGTCAACCGTACCACTATGGAGGTGCGGGACCCGGGGGGTTCGATTGCAGTGGATTAGTCGAATTTGCCGCGCACAGTGCAAACCTGAAAGTCCCGCGCACCGCTTTTGAGCAGCTAGGAATTGGAATACCCGTCCCGCGTAATGAACTCAGAGCCGGGGATCTAGTATTCATGCGTCTAGTTCGAAAGGAATTGCATGTCGGTATCGCGCTTGATGCGGATCGCTTTATTCACGCTCCCTCGACGGGCCGCTTTGTGCGCATCAGTTCGTTTTCAAATGAGCCCTACAACAAAGCTTATTTCACCGCCCGCAGAATTCTTGCATCCGCCGCGCCCACGCCACCCATACCCTTAACGCCACTCAGCCCATAGGGTGGACGCTATTTTGTGGCCCCTTTGCAGTATCATACTCAAGGCCACTTTTTCCCACAGGACATCGTTATGAAATTGTATTATTCACCCGGAGCGTGCTCCTTATCTCCGCACATTGCGCTTCGCGAAGCGGGCCTGACGTTCACCACTGAATCCGTCAACCTTAAAACTAAACTAACCGCGGGCGGCGCGGATTATCGAACGATTAATTCAAAGGGCGCAGTACCCGCACTACAGCTGGATAACGGGAAAATACTCACTGAAGGACCCGCAATCATTCAGTATATTGCCGATCAAAAGCCAGAATCCGGATTGGCCCCGCGATTTGGCAGCTTTGAGCGCTATCAATTAATTGAAATTCTGAACTACATTACGTCCGAATTGCACAAAGGATTTTCTCCCCTCTTTAACCCCAGCAACAGCGTCGAAGTGAAGGCCGCCGCTGCCGCGGCGTTAAGTCCAAAATTTGACTGGTTAACCGGCTATCTTGGCGATAAGCCCTACCTTTTAGGCGATACTTTTACGGTTGCCGATGGCTATCTTTTTGTGGTCTTGAATTGGACAGCTGCGGTAAAAATTGAACTTAACAAGTGGCCCAAACTTGCCGAATACCATGCGCGCGTCGCCGCGCGCCCCAAAGTACAAGAGGCTATGAAGGCCGAAGGTTTGATTAAATAGCGGACTAATTTTGCGCGGCGGGCAACCCGCCGCTGCGAATTATGCAGCTGCGAATTGCAACGAAGCTAGCCGCGCGTATAGGGGAGAACTCAGTAGAAGCTCCGCGTGGGTACCCACGGCAATCTTGTGACCGTGATCCATCACGACAATACGATTCGCCTTTAATACCGTCGCCAGTCGATGTGCAATGATAATGGTGGTTCGCCCGCGCATGAGTTTCTCAAGCGCTGCTTGCACCAATCGTTCCGATTCCGCATCCAACGCGCTGGTTGCCTCGTCCAACAATAAAATCGGTGGATCTTTCAAAATAGCTCGTGCGAGTGCAATACGCTGTCGTTGCCCTCCCGACAGCCGGGTGCCGCGTTCACCAAGAAAGGTATCGTAGCCTTGCGGAAGCTTGCGCAAAAACTCATCGGCCGCTGCCGCCACGGCGGCAGCTTCGATTTCAGCATCACTCGCATTCGGTCGACCATAACGAATGTTATCGCGGGCGCTGGCACCAAATAACACCGTGTCCTGCGGCACCAGGCCCATTTGCGCCCGAATATCCTCGGGCCGTAAGTCAATGAGCCGTCGATCATCGATTTGCACGCTCCCGGCATCAGGATCGTAAAATCGCAGTAACAATTGAAAAGTCGTGCTCTTGCCGGCTCCCGAAGGACCTACAAATGCAATGGTTTCTCCCGCTTCGACATCCAGCGTAAACCCATCAATGGCGGCAGTCTTAGGCCGGGAGGGATAATGAAAAGTGACATTATCAAAACGTATTTTGCCGCTGATGCGGACAGGTAACTCAAGCGGCTGCAACGGCGCGCGAATCACCGGCATGGCGTGCAACAATTCGGATAAGCGCTCCATGGCTCCCGCCGCTCGTTGGACTTCGCCCCACATTTCAGACAATTGGGCTGCAGAGGATCCCACCAATGCTGCATAAGTTAAAAACTGAGCGAGTTGCCCGCCGGTCATTTCACCGGCTAGCACCGCGCGCGCGCCCAACCAGAGCACCAAGGTAATTGCGCCAAACACTAATATGATGCCGAGAGCCGTCAGCTCAGCTCGAACTCTTGAACGGCGTACTGCGATTTTGAAACTGTCTTCAACGGCATTGCCGTAGCGTTGACTTTGTAATTCCTCAAGGGTGTAGGCTTGCACAGTCTGAATTGCGTTCAAGGTTTCATCCGCAAGCCCGCTGGTATCGGCAATTCGATCTTGGGAGGCGCGCGATAACCCGCGCAGCCGGCGGCCGAGCATAATGAGCGGCACCACTACCACTGGGATTAGCACCAGAATGATGCCAGTGAGTTTTGCGCTAGTCAGAGCCAACATCACCAACGCGCCGATGACACTTAAAGTCGAGCGCAACACGATCGAGAGATTCACGCCCGCGATGGATTGCACCAAGGTGGTATCGGCGGTGAGGCGCGACAGGACCTCGCCTACACGCGTGGTTTCGTAAAACATGGGATCCATGCGCACCACGCGCCGATAAACGGCCGTGCGCAAATCCGCGACTACGCGCTCGCCCAGCCATGTGACCAGATAGAAGCGTAAGGCGGCAAAGCCACCGTAAATGACTGCGGCTACCAAAAATCCAATGAAATAGCGATTAATGGTGCCGGCGTCTTTGGCGGAGATACCGTGATCAATGAGCTGGCGTAGCGCCACCGGTAAGGCCAACAACGCCGCCGCCGCCACTAGCAGCGCGAGCATGGCGGCTACCAGCGTGCCGCGGTAGGGCTTTAAGAAAGGAATGAGAGAGCGTAAGGGGTTGAGAGACTTAGGTTTCTTGTGCGGATCAGGGGTATTACTCATAGCGCCATGATCCCACAGTTGCAAATAGGCTGCGCGCCCATGGTTGTGTGAGGGACCCGTAGTTGCAGGATCGCAACGCTTACGACGCGCCCATTTATACGGCGATTGCCTTTCGGACAGCGGAACGATAAGGTGCATTCTTTGGAAACATAAGAGAAGGGCTGCGGTATGTACAAATATCGACGAATTTCAGAGTTGCGCGGATACCACGCGCAAATTTCCGGCAAAGCCGCCCTAGCCTGTAGCGCACTGCTGTTGCTGGGACCCTTCGTGGCTTTTGGCCAAGGGACCCCTGCGATTCCACCGACCATGGCTGCGACCTCTGCGCCAGTCCAGGAATCCAGCGGCCAGCTCCAGGATATCATCGTCACCGCCACTCGCCACGAAGAGAGCCTTAGCAAGGTACCCATCAGTATTACTGCTCTGAACCAGGAGTCACTGGACCTACGAGGTGTTAAAGACATCCAAGATGTCGCGCGCTTTACGCCTGGCCTGAGTGTCGACAACTCCGGGACTAACAATATTTCTATTCGCGGTATTTCGTCCTCGGGTGGTGCGGGTACCACGGGTATTTATCTGGACGACACACCGATTCAAATTCGCGCGCTCGCGTTTAATCCGGATGAAGCTCTACCGAAGTCTTTTGATGTGGATCGCGTTGAGGTGCTGCGTGGCCCTCAGGGAACACTTTTCGGCGCAGGCTCGGAAGGCGGCACTGTGCGATACATTACTACCCAACCGAGCTTGACTAAGACCAGCGTCTACGCACGGTCGGAACTCTCGTCTACGAGCGGAGGCGAGCCAAGTTATGAGGCCGGTGTTGCTGGCGGTACGCCGGTCATTGACGGGGTACTTGGCGTGCGCGCCACTGTTTGGTATCGACGTGACGGCGGTTGGATTGACCGCATTGATCCGGTCACCCTCGCCACTCAACAAAAGAATGCTAACTACGATCAGACCTCGCTGATTCGCTTAGCAGCGATTTGGGCACCGAATGACAAATGGTCAATTACGCCGAGCTTCTACTACCAGGATCGCTATCGCAATGATGTCGAGGATTACTGGCCACTGTATTCCAATCCTAACCAGCATCGCTTTGTAAATGCTAATCCCTCACAACGCAATGACCCGGATCGTTTTTATATTGGGGCGCTTAAAGTTCAAGGGGACCTTGGGTTCGCACAGCTAATTTCGAATACTTCGTACTTTCATCGTAAGGAAACGACGGGGTATGAGGGAACGCTTTATAACTTGGGGTTTTATCAGTCGCTCTTTGCCGATGCGAATAACTTTGGACCGTTACTAGATGGTCAAGGCGTGCATTTGCCGGCGGGTGCGACTAACTACCGGTCGCCCGCGTCAGTGGACAACGGTCAACAAAATTTCACACAGGAAATTCGATTGCAATCGAACGATAGCTCCTCCAAGCTTTTTTGGACCAGTGGCTTGTTCTACAGCGTGAATCGTCAATCCTATCTGGAACAGATTCACGATCCTCAGCTTAACGACTTGACGGTGGCCTATACAGGATTGCCCTATACCGATCCGAGCCTGTTTTTCGCAGGTACTACTTATGATCCACTCTACCCAACCGACTCTTATTTCCTTCAAACGAGAGCGAAGGACGAACAGTTTGCGTGGTTTGGCGAAGGAACTTATGCTCTTACCGACGAGCTTAAATTAACGTTAGGCGCTCGTGCTGCCAAGATGAAGTACTCGTTTGACACTTTGACCGGCGGACCACAATTGGCCGGACCCACTACTCCAGGAAGTGGATCCAAGAATGAGAATGCTTTCACGCCGAAGGTTAGCCTAGCGTGGCAGCAGGATCCTCATGATTTATACTATTTTACATACGCCAAAGGGTTTCGCCCGGGGGGTGCAAATAATCCCGTGCCCCAAGCTGCGTGCCAGAGCGATTTCGATAAATTTGGCATTGCCGGAGCGCCGACGACTTTTAACTCTGACTCGGTCAATAGTTTCGAAGTGGGTGCTAAGAATAATTTCAATAACCGCTTTAAGATTGCGAGCAGCATTTACTACATTAAGTGGAATAATATTCAGCAGACAGTCATTCCTCCCGTCTGCCAGATATCATTTATCGCGAACTTAGGCCAGGCAGTGGCCAAAGGTGCGGACATTCAGGCGGAGTTTGCGGTAACCGATCGTTTCACAGCGGAAATTTCTGCAGGCTATACCGAAGCTCGATACACTCAAGATTCAAAGTTCACACATACTCCAACGTCACCCGCCGTGACTGCAAATGGTGATTCCATAACGGGTCAAAGCGGTCAGCCGGGTGCGCCGGTAACAGCGGCAGTGGGCCTAGAATATAAATTCACTTTGATAGATCACGAATCCTTCGTACGTGCCGACTACGAATATCAAGGCAAATCCAAATGGGCGTCTGCGAGTCAAGATGGCGTAGCTGGGCATCCTGAGCTAAGTACGCTGCAATATGACGCGGCAAACTACGTGCTTTCATCCACAAGCTTCGCATCGCTGCGTGGCGGCATGAGTTTCGGTGGCCTGCAAGTCGCTGCATTTATCGACAATCTGACTGATACCCATACTGTGACCAATTACTCGTTCACCATCAACTCGGCGCCATCGCGTTTAGAACGTGACTTCACTTTCCGGCCGCGCACCTTCGGAGTGACCTTTACGTACCGCAAATAGGGAATGCCATGTCCTTAAAACGTTTATTGCTATCGATAGCTATAAGCTCGGCGCTGGCTAGCATTGCCAGCGCCGCCGATCAAGGCAGCGCGTCCGAGGGCGGCGGCCTGCAAGAAATCGTGGTCACCGCTACGCGACACGAGGAGAACATGAGCAAAGTGCCGATCAGCATTACTGCCATGACCCAGGCAACTTTAGATCAGAAAGGCATTAAAGACATCACGGATATCGTGCGCTTCACACCCGGTGTATCAATCGATCAGACCGGCAGTAATAATATCTCGATCCGCGGCATATCATCTTCGGGTGGTGCCGGAACTACCGGCATTTACATTGATGACACGCCAATTCAAATGCGCTCCTTGGGCTTTAATCCCGACGACACATTACCAAAGACCTTCGATCTGGATCGAGTCGAAGTGCTGCGCGGACCTCAGGGAACACTGTTCGGGTCAGGATCAGAAGGCGGCACGCTACGCTACATCTTGACTCAACCCAGCGTCACCAAGGAAAGCAGCTACGCGCGAGGAGAATTGTCGTTTACCCGTTACGGTGACCCCAGTGAGGAAATTGGGATTGCGCATGGTGGACCTTTGGTTGACAACACGCTTGGCTACCGGGCCAGTATTTGGTATCGCCATGACGGCGGTTGGATCAATCGGGTTGACCCCACCACCGGCGCTACGGTCGATACCAATGCCAATCGCTCGGACGCTTTGACTGCCCGGCTGGCTTTCCTTATCACACCCAACGAGGCCGTGAGAATTACGCCGAGCATTTTCTACCAAAACAATCGCAAACACGATGTTTCAACCTATTGGGCCAGCTCATCGAACCCATCATCTGGCCGATTTAATGATGCCAATCCTGATCGCACGCCGATACCGGATGCATTTTATTTGCCGGCGCTTAAGGTTGAAGCGGACCTCGGAAAAATGCGGCTAGTATCCAACACCTCGTACTATAATCGTCGCGAAATAACCGGATACGAAGGTACTGACTACAACCTAAGTTTTTATCAAGGCCTGGGTTGGCCGGCCGCCTACAATAATGGCAATGGCGCGACAGCGATTCAGCTTACTTTGGTCGATCCCGCCTACTACCCGCTCATTGATGCGAATGGGATACATCTGCCTGCCGGCCTAACCAACTATCGCTCGCCCACGACTATTCAGAATCAGCAGCAGAGTATTACCCAAGAAATTCGTTTGGAGTCCAATGATCCGAGCTCTCGCTTCACCTATACCGTGGGAGCATTCTGGCAATTGACGCGCGAATATAGCTTAGAAGAAATTCACGACCCGATGGCCGATACGCTGCTACAAGGCCTTTTCGGACCCGGAGTTACAACAGGCGCGGTTTTTGTTCGATATTTGGCCGATGGCACGGCAGTTCCGGTTCCGACGCTCCCGAATGGCGATGCCTACCTTAACCGCAACACTACCCATGATCGCCAGCTCGCTGGCTTCGGCGAGTTCAGCATACATTTAAACGACGAATGGAAATTCACAGCGGGTGGACGCTACTCGAAGTCTTCTTTCGATCTTGCGCACTTTGCCGACGGTCCTGAAAACTACGGACCCGGCATTGCCAACGCTAGCGCCAGCGAGTCCAAATTCACGCCGAAGGCCGCGCTGTCCTGGCAGGCAACCACCAACGACTTGTATTACTTTACCTACTCCAACGGCTACCGCGCGGGCGGTGCCAACGCTCCACTACCGCCCTTCTGTAATCAAGGATTGTCAGATGCGGGCTATCCCGCAGGCGCGCCCAGCACTTATAAGTCCGACACTACACAAAGTTTTGAATTAGGTACCAAAAATAACTTTGGTGGCAAATTTCGGATCGCCTCAAGCCTGTACTACATCAAGTGGAATGACATTCAGCAAAGTGTATATATTTCAGGTGGTTGCGGACTACAGTTCACTGATAATCTAGGTGCTGCAGTGGCCAAAGGCTTTGATTTACAGGCTGATGCAATAGCAGGCCCGTTTAATTTCGAAGTGGCAGTGGGTTACACCAGTGCGCGATTCGTCAAGGACTCGAAAAATAATTTAGCCTTAAGTGGCGATGCCATATCAGGGCAGGAAGCCATCAACGGGGCTCCGGGCACTACCCCACCTTGGACTGTGTCTGCGGGCGCTCAGTACAATTTTAAGTTAGGCGAGCGCGAAGCGTTTGCTCGTCTGGACTACCAGTTTGCAAGCCGCAATCCCTGGCTGGCGCCGATCCAAGATCCTAATTCGAAACAATACACATCTACAGCGGGCATCAATATTTCACCCTCACTGCCCTCGACTAATTTCTTGCAATTTCGCACTGGGATGACTGCGGGTGAGTGGCAGCTTTCGCTGTTTGTCGATAATGTCTTAAATTCACATCCGGTTACGAACTATGAACGGGTGTTTGTCGATGCCTACAATCCAAATGTCCCGGTGCCCATCCCGCAATATAACTATTATACTTTTAGGCCACTCACGGTGGGTCTCAGCGCGACCTTTAGACATTAGCTTCTACCTATTCAAGCCACCGCCCGCTTCAAGTCGCGTCCCACCGCATCCTGTAGTGCTTCGGAGATGATATTCAAGCCTTCATCAAGCACCGCATCTTGAATAGTTAGCGGTGCCAATAGCCGCACCACGTTAGCCGATGTCCCGCACGACAGTAAAATCAAGCCGCGCTGTAGCGCGTTTGCCAGTATAGAGGCGGTCAAGGCGGCATCCGGCTCCCTAGTCTTAGGATCTTTCACCAACTCGAACGCCACCATCGCACCTAAGCCTCGCACATCGCCGATACACGGGAAACTCTTTGCCAGCGTTTGCAAATGGTTGCGAATTTTCAAACCTACACGAGTCGCGCGCGCGCACAAATCTTCGCTCTCGATGACATCGAGCACCGCATGCGCTGCCGCAATGCTGATCGGATTGCCCCCATAAGTACCACCCAATCCTCCCGGATGGGAAGAGTCCATAATGCTCGCCCGACCGGTCACCCCCGAAAGAGGAAATCCACCACCCAGTCCCTTGGCGGTGATGATAATGTCAGGCACCACTGCGGAGTGCTCGATCGAAAACATCTTGCCCGTGCGTGCAATACCGCCCTGCACTTCGTCGGCGATCAACACAATGCCATGTTCATCGCAAATCGTTCTCAGCGCGCGTAGAAATTCCACCGGAGCCACGTTAAATCCACCCTCCCCTTGCACCGGCTCGATAATAATGGCCGCCACCGACTTTGGGTCCACGTCGCCATGGAATAAACGATCCAAATCAGCCAACGCTTGTTCAGTGGTAATGCCATGGTAAGGATGAGGGAATTCGGCGTGAAAAATCTCCGCCGGAAAAGGTCCAAAGCCACGCTTGTACGGCATGACCTTACCGGTGAGCGCCAGGGTCAGCAGCGTGCGACCGTGAAAGCCGCCCGAGAACGCAATTACGGCACCACGCTTGGTGTGATAGCGCGCAATTTTAATGGCGTTTTCCACAGCTTCTGCGCCCGAACTCAAAAATAGACTTTTCTTCGGAAAATCTCCGGGTGCTAGCTTATTTAGCCGCTCAGCCAAGTGCACATAAGATTCGTACGGTGCCACGTGAAAACAAGTATGCGCAAAGGCTTGTGCCTGTTTAGCGACGGCTTCCATCACTTTAGGGTGGCGGTGCCCGGTATTAAGCACCGCAATTCCTGCGGCAAAATCAATATAGCGTCGGCCATCCACATCCCAAAGTTCCGAATTCTCGGCCTTTGCGACATAGATACCCTTGGTGGCTACTCCAGTGGGCACTGCAGCCGTTTGCCGGGCTCTGATTTCGGTGGATTTGGACATAATATCGACCCTCTTTAATGGTAATCAACCGCTTAATGCTGCTAAACCGCCATTCGACGGTATCATTATAGCCGTGAGTCAGACCAAAAAAACCAAATCCACCTCTTCTCGACCAATTTCCATGAGCGGCAATCTCGCTGTTCGGGTCGTACGCTTCAAAGGTATGGGTCAGACTACCGTTGACGACCAGTTGGCGGTTGAGGCACCCCTAGAAATCCTGCTGCATCATCCCGCACTGGGTCCTGAACCGGCCTCCTTCGGCGCCACTATGCGAACTCCAGGCGAGGATGAAGCCCTGGCTGCGGGCCTCTTGTATGGCGAAGGTGTTATTACCGTAGCTTCTGATATTGACGCCATCGAGACCAGTACCCGAAGGCCCAATGTCGTCAATGTTCGTTTAAATTCTAAGGTGCAACTAGACCTGCAAGCCCCAGTGCGCCGATTCTCGGCTGGATCAAGCTGCGGCATCTGTGGGACCACCGGCCTCGATGATGCGATCGCGCGTACAGCGAGCTTACGGGTCGACACTGCGCAGCACGTCGACCTTGCGGTGTTACTACGGTTACCTAGAATAATGCGCGAATCGCAGCTTAAATTTGGCAGCACCGGAGGCATTCACGCCAGTGCGCTATTTGATATGTCAGGCACGCTGTTAGCCGTAAGCGAAGATATCGGGCGGCACAATGCATTAGATAAATTAGTAGGCATGAGCTTAACGGCAGGAAGACTACCGCTGACTGATCAAATTATATTGCTGAGCGGCCGGGTCAGCTTTGAACTGGTTCAAAAGGCACTGCGCGCGGGCGCAGCAATCATCGCGGCAATTGGCGCGCCTTCAAGCCTTGCCGTCAACCTTGCGCAAAGCACGGGCCTTACGCTAGTCGGGTTCGTGCGCGACACCCAGTGCAACGTCTACGCGCACGCGAAAAGAGTCAAAAACTTCGCCTAACTACTAAGTTGTTGCCCTTAACTGACTGTGTAACCGCGGCCCTCAAGGCAGGCGCCCATGGCCCGACGGTATGAGCCCGCGCGTGACTGCGACACGGCTACGCTTTCATTGATCTGGGCATGCACTTGCGACTGAGCATTAGCATCCGACGCGGATCCAATCATGGCCCCGGCGAGTGCCCCAAAGACAACACCACCGCCTCCGTCATGACCGCCAGAGAGTATCGATCCCACAACAGCGCCACCAATTGCCCCTGCAATCGTACCGGTAGGAGCAGGAGGCCGCACCACGACGCGCTCATAACCGCCGGAACCTGTAAGAGTTGGATCAAATCCGGTTTGTTGTACCGCCCAGCTATGGCATTCGTAGCGATCGCGATCCGCTTGCTCGGAACTCTGCCCTTTCGCGGGATACGCAAAAATACGCGGCACCTGAGGGGCTGGAACAAACACGGTACGCCGCGGCGGCGCCACCACGCACGCGCTCAACACGGTAGCCAAGGCAATCGTAATAAGGGCTTTCAATTGAGTCTCCAAAACTATTCTCTAAAACTATTATGTGCCTAGATAGACCTTGATGCGTCCGGAGAGTTCGATTACAAGCCAAAATCGTGACCCATTCGTAGTTTTTCGGGCTTACAAAAGCTTAACTTGAACTAGTTAATCGATCACCCGGCGTAAGCGACCCTCTCGTTACGGCGTATACCTTCGCGTTACAGCGTATAATTGTAATAGCTGCAATAAATAAGGGCCTGTGAATGAGTCTCAGCGTTTTCGACATTTTTAAAATTGGCATCGGTCCTTCTAGTTCGCATACGATGGGCCCGATGAACGCCGCTCGTAGCTTCGTCGCGCTATTGGCGACTCGATCACTTTTGACTCGCACCGCTCAAGTATCGGCACAATTGTACGGATCACTCGCACTCACGGGACGGGGACACTGCACCGATCGAGCCATATTACTGGGCCTTGAAGGCCACAGTCCCGACACGGTTGACCCTTCCACCATTGAACCCACACTACAACGCATTCGCGGCACAAATCGCATTCGCCTCATGGGCACCCACGACATCGCTTTCGATGAACCGCTCAATATTCTATTTCATACAGATCAAGTTCTCCCCGGTCATTCCAACGGCATGCGCTTCACCGCCCACGACGCCAAATCAGAGGTTCTCGCCCGCGAAGAGTATTACAGCATCGGCGGCGGTTTTATTATTCAAGCCGGCGCCACCACCAGCAACGACACACAGCGCGCGCAACCACCTTACGAATTTAACTCCGGCGATGAATTGCTCGAACACGGTCGCACTCACGGCCTTGAAATTCATGAACTCATCCTCGCACGAGAACGCACCTGGCGAACGGACGCGGAAATTCAAGCGGGATTGTTACGAATTTGGCAGGTCATGCAAGACTGTGTATGCCGCGGTTTTGCGGCCCAGGGCTTGCTTCCCGGCGTACTAGGCGTTCGGCGACGCGCACCGAAATTGCATCGCCAACTGATGAGTGGCGAGCCTATGAGTCCCATGCAAGCACTCGATTGGGTCAACGTATTTGCACTGGCGGTGAACGAAGAAAACGCCGCCGGTGGCCAGGTGGTTACCGCACCCACCAATGGCGCTGCGGGCATCGTGCCGGCCGTGCTGCACTACTATCGTCGCTTTGAGACCGGTGCCGATGATTCCGGCGTACTGCGCTTCCTGTTGACCGCGGCCGCAATCGGCATGTTATACAAACAGAATGCCTCTATTTCCGGCGCGGAAATGGGTTGTCAGGGCGAAGTGGGCGTGGCCTGTTCGATGGCGGCCGCAGGGTTAGTGTCGGCCCTCAATGGCAGCAATGAACAAATTGAAAATGCTGCCGAAATCGGTATGGAACACAACTTAGGTCTCACCTGTGACCCGGTGGCGGGGTTAGTTCAAATTCCTTGTATAGAACGCAATGCCATGGGATCTGTGAAAGCGATTAACGCAGCTCGTTTGGCTCTACGCGGCGACGGAACCCACAAAGTATCGCTCGACCAAGTTATCAATACCATGCGGCAAACCGGTATCGATATGTCGACAATTTATAAAGAAACCTCGCAAGGCGGACTCGCGGTCAACGTCCCTGAGTGCTGAAATTTTAGGCACGTTGCTAACCCGTCGCCTGTAATCCCTGAGCAATACCACTGATGGTGGCACGCAGCGCGGCAAACAGCGCTTTATCTTCGTGATGGGTCGCGCGCCAACGTTGCAACAAATCCACCTGCATGAGGTGCATTGGGTCAACATAGGGATTGCGCAACTTAATCGCACGTTGCAAGGTCGGTTCAGTATCGAGCAACCGTTCAGTGCCGCGCAATTCCAGTACTAGGGAAACCGTCAAAGCGTATTCGGCTCTAATGCATTTCGCGCAAGCGTCAAATTCGTTGCCGGCAAGCGCGTCGTAGTGTGCAGCAATCTGTAGGTCGGTGCGCGCCAACATGGCCTCAACGTCGTCCAATAAGTGGCTAAAGAACGGCCACCCTGCCGCCATAGCCTCAAACACGCCGACTCCATGTTCGGCAATTGCGGCCTGCAACCCGCTACCGAATCCGAACCAACCCGGCAACATATGACGACTTTGGGTCCAGGCGAATACCCACGGTATCGCACGCAGCGACGCGACGCCGCCAGCACCCGCGCGCACCGCCGGCCGTGAACCGATATGCATTCGCTCGATCACATCAAGCGGCGTCACTGCTCTAAAATACTTATAAAATTGAGGATCATTGAACACTAGGCGCTGATAGGCCGCCATACTACGGTCAGCCAGAGTACGCATCGCAGCAATTTGCAAATCCGGAATCTGCCCATGATCACGGGCATGAGTCGCCAGGATGACCGAAGCAAATGTACGCTCCAGGGTTCTTAGAGCAATAGGCGGCAGACCGTAGCTTTGATTCACGACCTCGCCTTGCTCTGTTAAACGTAAAACCCCGCGCATAGCTCCCGAGGGAACGCTCTCTACCAAGTGCTCAGTTCGCCCACCGCCCCGCGCAGGTGTTCCACCACGTCCGTGAAAAATCAGGATATTAATGCCAGAATGACGTGCGACTTCCAGTAATTGTGATTGCGCTATCTGCAAGGCCCAGCGAGATGCTGCGATACCCCCTTGCTTATTACTGTCTGAATACCCGATGAGTACCAGTTGACGATTGTGACGCGCCACCAGGTGACGTCGGTAGGCAGGTTCAGAAAACAGATTTTGCACTAATTTGCCGGAATTCTCCAAAGCTTCTATGGATTCCAGCAATGGCGCCAAATCCAAAGGACATTCCCCGCTGTGCTTATCCGTGATATCCGCCCACCGAGCCAGCAACAATACCGCGAGAACATCCTGTGGCCCTTCAGCCCCGCTGACTATATATTCGCCAATCGCCCGTTTACCGTACTTATGACGGGCCTGGACAATGGCCTCGAACACCCAGAGGCAGCGCCGGCCATTGGCATCGAGTGCCACAGTTGGCCCCTGATCGCGGGCGAGTAAATCCCTCAATTGCCGCAATCGATCCTCGGGCGGCAACGAGGGCCAGTTAATATCACCCAATCCTTGAGCAATTACTTCATCGTGCATTCGTGCATGTTGCATAACATCCAGAGTTGCTAGATGAAAGCCAAAACTTCGAACTCGGCGCACAAAACGTCTTACTAGATGCAATCCAGCGTGACGCCCTCGATTTTCGTCCAAGCTGTCGACTACTAACTGAAGATCCAGCAGCAATTCATCGGGAGTCAAATACGAGTTAGGTCTGCCATCATAAGTTGCCTTCAAACGCTCACCGATTTGGCCGAAGAACATACGGTACGGCATTCGGTCATGACGAGCCGGTGCCAGCGCCGCAGCGCCCGGCAACAGAGCACTATACGATTCAATGCGCGCTGCCAATACAGAATTTATTCCCACCCGAGTGGCGCTCTGGCTTAACGTATTGGCCAATTGTTTGCACTCATCGAAGTAGGTCGAAATAATGAGCTGTTGATGTCGCAAAAGAGTCTCGCGAATGGTCTTGGCATGCACTTCGGTGTTGCCGTCCATATCGCCACCCACCCACGAACCAAAACGCAGAATATTCGGTACCACAATGGATTCGACCGGTACCTCGAAAGCCAGCGCTAACGCATCCTCGACTTCCTCATAGAAAATAGGTACCACCCGGTACAAAATCTCACTTAAATAAAACAATACATGCTCACGCTCGTCGACGACGGTCAATCCTTCGCGCGGATGTTCTTCAGTTTGCCAAATGCTGGTGACCTCAGAGCGCACGCGTGCCCACAAGGTTTTGTACTCGGCGGGCGCTAACGTTGGATTGAGTCTATCAAGCAAATCTTCTGCGATTTGGTGTTGTTTGCGCAAAATAGTGCGGCGCGTTGATTCGGTCGGATGCGCAGTAAAAACCGGCTCAATGCTCATGGTACCCATCAACTTCAAGGTATCTTCAAGCGACACACCATCGCCCCGTAATCGCGCAATGCATGCCGCAATACCCCCTGGTTGACCCGCGGGTGATTCGTTCAGATACTGGCGTCGTCGCCGCACGCGATGAACTTTCTCAGCCGTATTCACCGCCTGAAACCAAATAGAGAATGCTCGAGTTAGATCAGTTGCAGCCGCTGGTGTACGTCCTTGAGTGCGCGCACACAATTCTGCTATACCCGTAGCATCACCTTCACGCCAGCGTATTGCCGCTTGGCGATCACCCTCGACTGTCTCGAAGAACGCCTCACCGCCCTGATCTTTCAGCGTCTCGCCAATTAAACTACCCAAGGCGTGAACATCGTCCCGCAGTGCCGCATCTTTGACGGGAAATAGAATATTTTGACGATACATAGCGTTACTCTAGCGCATATATAACCTTTTGTGGGGTGGGCGCAAGTCAGCCGCCTGCGCGGCTCGCGCAATCAGCGAGAGTTCAGTAGAACCGTAGTATCAAAACTCTCAAACGAAGTAAGTACCCGACGATACGCATTTTGCATGATGCGCTCAGCGTTCTTATCAGCGCGAGCACCTAATAACATACGAATCACCACGTCATCTTGGGGACGCGCGGCATCCTCGCTCAATATCTGATAACTGAATCTCGCTAACCGTTGATTGATTTCATTAGCAAATTTCAAGCGCTGCGTCTCGCTACTGTCTCCGGTGCTGGATTTAACTTCTTCGGCAATTTCGTACACCAAACGAGTGATAAATCTCGCCTTGTCGACAAGCCCCATGTCGCTAAAGAAATCAACTTCAGATTGAATATTCATCAGGCTGGAAAGAAATCAATAGGTTTAGTAGTAGTCAATGGCGCCACATCCTTCGCTTCGAATTTAAACAAACGGATTCGGGCCAGCATTTTTGCCTCGAAGGCCGCATCGCTAAGTTCACTTGACACAATTCGCGCAGAGGTAATGTCGCCCGATGGCGCAATAGTTAACTCAATAACCACCTTGCCCTGCATCGCGGGGTTATCTCGCAACGCACGCGTATAGAGTGCATATATAGCTCCCTTATTCTTATCAAAGACCAGCGCGACTTCATCCGCACTTCGCGATCCCTTACCACTGCCACCGGCGCGAGTGGCGCCATGGTTCCCGTTGGCAAGACGAGGATCCCTAACCTGAGTAGTCGATATACCTCGTAGTGAGCCTGACCCCGACGCCAATCCGCTACTCATCGCCGCCGAATTAATACCACCGCTGGTGCCGCCCACTTTAGAAGTAATCAACGAGCGCGTCACCGTACTGACATCACCGGGATCCGTAGTATTCGGTTGGTCCTTGGCAAACTTATCAAGATCCACTTGGTCACGCAAAGCCGCCAAATCATCCAAACTCGCCATCAAACCACTCGTAGAGGCCTTCACTCGTGGATCCACAGGCTTTGGCACCACTGGCGCCTTCACATCCGGCGTTTTATCCAGGAGCTTCTCGGGCTTAGGCGGCGGCGGTGGGGGTGGCGGGGGCGGTGGTTCTGCCACCAATTGCACAACCCGCTCTGGCAGCGAGTCCGTATTGACAATCACTTGATGACGCGGCAGCAACGGAATCACTATCGCAACAATGGCGAAAACAATCGCGAGACTACGTAAAATAATCCAAAATCGTCGCTCCATTTCCTCACTAGGCGACCAGGGCAGATCATAGCGCCGGAAATAAGGTGCTAGCCCAAAATTAATACTACCTTGTGTGGGATTTGCTGTAGCCATTTAACTCGCCGCTCGCTCACGTTCAACCACAGCGAACGATACTTTCCCATAGTCTGCGTCACTACACGTAAACATAATCTTTTTAAGCACGCTATAAGGAGTGCTCTTATCACCCATGATAGTTACTTCTCGTTTTGAAATATCTTTTTGTGCACCACTAAGCATACGAGCAGCCTGAGCGACTAACGCAGCCTTAAGCGGTGCGATTACCGGAGTTGTGCTTGCCACCACGTCACTTAAGGAACTCACCCGCTCTCCGTCCACGAATAAAGAATCCTTAGTTACCATGACCACTATAGAGCCACTGGGCTTTCGCTCCGAGATAGACTGCGGAATCGCAATGCTCTTAGTATTCGGCAAAATATCTACGTCAGCGGTATGGGCTAATAGAAAAACCACCAAAATCGTCATCATGTCGATAAACGGAATAAGCGCAAAATGACTTGCCCCATGACGGCGCTTACGATGCCGTGTGATGCGATACGACTTCATTTGGGGCTACTCACAACGGGCGCATCTC
>JAYVYN010000066.1:0-4551 GCA_043784265.1 Gammaproteobacteria bacterium
CCCTGATCACGCAGCATGGCAAGAATTTTTGTTCGTCTCTGACTGGTATCACGCACTGTATAAATCCCTACAAAAGAGCTAGATTGAAGCCTATAGTAGCAAAACCTGCAGCATCAGGATTAGGGTCAATTTATTTCATTTTCTGGAGCATATCGTGATTTCGCTAGCACTTCTGGTTGCCTCGTCTCTGGTAGCGGTGGAAGGTGTGGGCATCCGTCTTGATTTTGACGAGAAAATGCATACCCGGGTCGAGACCTCGTTGGCAGGCGATAGGCCGCTAGCGTCCTTTACCGATTCTGAAACATTGCGCACGCCGCGTGGCGAGCTGCACGATTTTGCGCTGCAAAGTCATGCTGAAGAAACCATTACCGACGCAATCGGCACCGGCACCCGCACTACTCTCATTGGTCAGGCAAAAAGCGTTGAAAAGCGCGTAGAAGTAACCTCCTACAGCAATAGACCCCATTGGCTATTCATGCGTGTTCGTTACCGTAACCTCGGTACGAAGCCACTCGCGGTGCAAGGCTATATTAGCAATCATTACCAACTGGCAGCCGTGCCCGGCGACCCAGAGCCCGCTTTTTGGTCCTACCAAAGCGCGTCCTATGAGAAACGGCCCGACTGGGTATTGCCCGTAAAGAAGGGCTACACACGGGCTAATTTTTTAGGCATGAACGACTCCGACTACGGTGGCGGCACACCTATCCTGGACATATGGCGGCGTGATATTGGGATCGGGATCGGCCACATAGAACTCGTGCCGAAAATCCTCTCCTTACCCTTAAGTCGCCATTCCACTGGCGAAGTGGAAATGGGTCTCAATGCCGAACACCCTGTTACCCTTAAGCCGGGCGAGAGTTTCGAAACCGTACGCAGCTTCGTCACTGTGCACCACGGTGATCATTTCGCGACTCTACGGGCTTACAGCGCCGTGATGCAAAGCCAAGGCATTAAAATCCCGGAATCACCCAGCTCCGCCTTCGAGCCCATCTGGTGCGCGTGGGGCTATGGTCGAGAGTTCACCCCAACTCAGGTGTTTGAGACTCTACCCGTGGCCAAGCACTTAGGGTTCCGCTGGGCGACCTTAGATGACGGCTGGCAAGTGGCGGTTGGGGATTGGACCCCCACGCCCGAAAAATTTCCGCGCGGCGATGCCGATATGAAAGCGCTGGTGGATCGCATCCACGCAGCTGGGCTTAAGGCGCAGCTTTGGTGGTCGCCGCTGGCCGCAACACCCGCTTCGCGCACCGCACGCGAGCATCCCAATTGGCTGCTCAAGAATCAAAACGGTAGCTTGCAAAAAATCACTTGGTGGAATGCCAATTACCTGTGCCCGTCCTACGACGCGGTTCGCCAAGACGCCGCTGCGTTTGTACGCAAAGCGCTCGGAGAATGGGGATTCGACGGGCTCAAAATCGATGGACAACATTTAAACGCCGCACCGGCTTGCTTCAATAAAACCCATGCGCATCAGGCTCCCGAAGATTCATTCGAGGGTATGCCGGCTTTTTTTGAAAATATATGGAGCACGGCGCAATCCACAAAGCCTGGAGCAGTGATAGAGATATGCCCCTGTGGTACGGGGTATTCGTTCTTTACGCTCCCCTATCTCAATATGACAGTGGCTGCTGATCCAGAAAGCTCTTGGCAAGTACGCCTGAAAGGTAAAACCTTAAAAGCTCTTGCGGGCGACAAGCTCGCCTACTTCGGCGATCACGTAGAGCTCAGCGACGGGGGCACCGATTTCGCCTCGACATTCGGCGTCGGCGGAGTCATCGGCACTAATTTCGCGTGGCCTCAAGCATCAGGGAAGAAAGACCCTAAACTTGTTTTAACCCCTGAGCGCGAAGCGAGTTGGGGAAAGTGGACCGCGCTCTACCAAGACAAACGCCTAACAGACGGCGAATACTTAGGAACCCTATACGATATCGGCTTCGACATACCTGAGACCCACGTGATTCACAAAGGCGAAAAATATTATTACGCCTTCTATGCTAAGCATCACGCAGGTACCGTCGAACTACGGGGCCTTGACGCAAAGTCGTACCGAGTCACCGACTATGTACACTCCAAAGACCTCGCACGGGTGCAAGGCCCCACCGCGCGGCTTGACGTGAGCTTCGATCAATCGCTGCTGATTGAAGTGACGCCGGAGTAGGACTCATCATTCAAGACGCCAAAACATCTCAATGTTTCGGATTCATGCGCGGCGAAATCCAGTCGAATGGTGGCGGCGTTTGACTCGCCGCCCCGCCCGGATTACAGTAACGCCGAACGCGATTTGACAACATCAATAATCGGCAAATCGTGAATTTGCACCCGCGACGATCAACCTCGTTGTTAAGCAGTCGCACCGCAGGGCGCGGCATGGGCTGCAGGTCTCAAATAGCCGTTTGCCAGCAGAAGGGATACGCATGCGCTCAATATTAAAGAGAATCCATTGCTCCTTGACCAGCCGCCACCTGATATTACCGCTGGCTGTCGCGGCCTTCGCAGCCGCAATGCTGCCAGGCACCGCGCGCGCCGACAGCGGGCTCGAGGAAATCATCGTCACCGCACAACGCCGCGTCGAGAGACTGCAGGACGTGCCGCTCGCGATCACGGCGCTGACCTCGGCGGAACTGGATGAGCGCGGAGTTCGCCAGGCCGGCGACATTTCGGCTGCCGTCCCGAACATGATGCTCAACTCACCCTACGGGCCGGAGGCGCAACCAACCTTTACGCTGCGCGGAGTAACGACGCAGGATTTCAGCGAGAACCAGAGCAGCCCCATCGCGATGTACGTGGACGAGGTCTACAAGAGCGTTGGCGCGGTGCAGGCCTTGCAGGTTTACGACCTGGACCGCGTTGAGGTACTACGCGGCCCGCAGGGTACGCTGTACGGCAAGAATGCCACCGGGGGCGCGGTCAGCTTCTACTCGAAGAACCCCAACCTGAACGGGTACGATGGCTATGTCACAGCCGGTGCCGGGAATTACGGTGCCTATTCGGTGCGAGCCGCCACCGGTGGGCCAATCATCGACAACGAGCTTGGCTGGCGTGCCGCGATTTTGTACGACAAGCGCGACGGTTGGGTCCACAGCGTCGTGCCTGGCGTCGAGCCCCTTAACGGCGTCGACGCGCTCGCCGGCCGCTTCACTCTGATGTCCAAGCTGAGTGATCGCCTGACGATGACGCTCAAGGCCTCGATGAGCCGTTCGGGTGGTACGCCCTACGGCGCTCATGCCCTCAACATTGACCCGAACGTCACAGGATTCAACGGTGCTATCGGTTGGTTCGAAAACGGTGCGAAGTACGCCGTGCACAAGGATATTCGCAATGATAGCGTGTCGCTCAAAGTTGACTGGCAGGTCAGCGAGCACGCCACGCTGACGTCTGTTTCCGGCTTCGATTACGGACGATGGTACGAGAAAAGCGACGACGGCGGGCTGCCTATCACGGCGCGTCTTGACGATCCGAATACGTACTTCTCGAGCGTCAACGCTTTCTCGCAGGAGTTTCGCCTCGCCTCGCACGACACCGGCGCGTTCGGGTGGCTGGCCGGCCTGTACTACGGACGCGAGAGCACGCACGCGACCGTCGAATTCCATTTTTTTGACGGCTACCCCGGCTCGTTTGTGCCGCCGGGCGGCAGCGCACTGTATGGGTTTGATGAATACAATAGTTTTGATCAGATCAAGGACAGTAAGGCTGCTTTCCTTAACACGACCTTCGCTCTCGCTCCGACGGTGACGCTGCGAGCAGGCGTCCGAGTTACCAAGGACCAGGTATCGATCCGGGACTTTTATGCGCTCGAGGGCGGGTTACTAGCGGCGCCCATCGGCAACACTCCCGACGGCGGAACGACACTCTGGACTCAAACGATTGGCGCGCTGGCACCGACCTACACTCACTACCAAACGGGGCTGGCCGCGCAGGGACCTAGCACCGGTCGAAGCCAAGACAACAACAACGTCAGCGTAAAGGTCGGGGTCGATTGGAAGCCTTCTGACGAACTCCTGGCGTACGCTAGCTTCAGTCAGGGCTATCGAGGTGCCGCATTCAACGGGCAGGCCTTCAACAGCGTAAGCGAACTCAACTTCGCAGATCCGGAGAAACTCACCTCGACTGAAATCGGACTTAAGGCCGACCTGTGGAACCGACGCGGCTCACTCAATCTCGCGGTGTTTCACTACGACTATCGCAACCAACAGTTTCTAGATGCATTTTCGCTGCCGGGCGGCGGCACCGGTTTTCACACGATCAACGCTCCGAAATCGCGGGTTGATGGCGCGGAGATAGAATTCCGGGCCAGGGTGACTGACGATTTCGAGATTCACTCAGGCCTCGGTCTGCTTAACAGCAAGTACCTGGAACTCGTGCTGCACGGAAAGGACCGTGCCGGAAACCGGTTGATCCAGGCGCCGAATTTCAGCGCGAGCATGGGTCTAGACTGGCGCTTCGCCCGTACAGCGGCTGAGGACTGGCGGATACAGGTGGACGGCAACTACTACGGCAAGCAGTACTTTGATGCATTCAATACCGAGCGCATCGCGCAGGCGGCCTACGGCG
>JAYVYN010000067.1:0-25978 GCA_043784265.1 Gammaproteobacteria bacterium
CCGACAAGGTAAGGCGAGAGTATATGACTACCTAAACGCTTACGTTAGCGTAGCTTTTCGGGCGTCTATCTCACTTATTAGAGATTTACTATGTCGCATTTTGAAATTAAAGTTGCGCGTGGGGATGCACGTGCTAGAGCCCAAGCCGCTGCAACTCCAGGGGATTGGTTATCTACGCTACTGTCGCATCATGTGCAGATCGAATCAGCATTTTCTGCGGTTAAGAATGCGTCCAATGTTGCTACACAAATGAAATCGCAAAGTCATCTTGTCGAGATTCTCACGGGCCATTCTAACGCCGAGGAATCCGTGATTTATCCCGCGCTGATTGGCGTAAACGAAAAGGCGCACGCGACCAAGGCCTATGCCGAACAGGCAGCAACGAAGACCCAGATGGGTCTGCTTGAGCGTCTTGTCCCAATGACCCAGAATTATTTCGACGAACTTGAGCAAATCCGTGACGCAGTGGCTCATCATATGTTTGAAGAAGAGGGCACCTGGTTTCTTGAGTTAAAGGCAAGGACGCCACTAGCAGACCAGAGTCATTTAACCCAACGTTATAGGGAGGAATTCGCTCGGTACTGCAGTGGCGCTGGCGCTGACGCTATCGGTGATTCACGGTTTGTTCCGTCGGTGTCGACGTAAAGGGGCTCGTAGACGTTGCGAGTGGTAGACTGCGCTGCAGATGGTTATACCTGTAAAACGCAACTTAAAAAATCAATCCTTATTGCGACGATTTTCCTTTGCCGCAAAGGGCATTTACACTGCCGCCCTTTTAGAGAACAGCTTTCGCACCGAGCTATTTCTTGTCTCGGCCTACGCGGCGCTCATGATCTGGTTAAAACCACCCCTGGTATGGCTAGGACTGTCCATCATTGCTGCTGGCCTGGTGCTCGCAGTTGAGCTTCTCAATACAGCCCTTGAACATCTCGCAGATCGCCTCCACCCGGAGCAACATCCCGCCATCGGTGTTGCAAAGGACTGCGCTGCCGCCGCCGTTCTGGTAACTTCAATCACCGCCGCGGTTATTGGCGCTTTAACAGTAGCGCTTAGTCTCGGGATATTCCACCCCTAACACGCCCCTACATACATCTTTAGCGCAGCTCGTGTGTGTATGCAATTCCAACCCCACCGCCCATTGGAGCAATCGACCAATTACTCGCCGTGTGATTAAGTCCATGACCACGATGATTCACGTACAGACCGGTCGAAATTCCAATTGCGGCACCCGCAACTGTATCTGACAACCAGTGCTGGTTATCCTTTAAACGCAAATAGGCAGTGCCCGTCGCCAGTCCGTAAGCCACGATTCGGCGCGCAATGATATTGTCGGCATCGCGTTCTGCGAAGGCCGTCGCCGCCGCAAACGCTACCGAAGTATGCACAGACGGAAAGGAAGCGCCATTTTTAAACCAGTGATTAGAATCGAGCGTCTCATTTGGTCGCTGCCGCCCGGTGGCAAATTTAAGCGCAAAAGCAGTGCCCCCGGCAAGCGCCGCGGCCTCCATCATATCGAAACTCAATTTGAGCGCAGGCTTATCACCCATCAACCCTTGAATTAATACCGCACCGCCCAACGCCACCACTGGCACAAAGTCTCGCAGATTATGCGGATCACTACTATCGAAACGTTGTGGCCCAAAATGATTACGCACATGATCGTCGAAGTGATGGGCTACCGCCACGGTCGCAATACTTCCAGCAAACCACGTCCAATCGGTTTGATCCCAATGCAGGGGCGCCACAATATAGTTTTTGGCGTCATCCACGTAGTCGCCAGCTTCCTTGGCTCCTGCACTAACCGCACCCAGTATTAATAGCGTAAAAAACAATGAGCGTACGCTCAAAATAGTCGATGATGCAGGCACTTAAAAACCTCGTGTTTAGAGACAATTCATGATTATACCCTGAGCGTCGCATTAGTGTCCTCCCTCAACCCGTAATCCAGTCGCCTCGAGTGCCTGCGCCAATTCCGCTTCGATTCGCGCAGCTTCACTGCGCTTAATATACTGCAAATGCAGCGTCGGCCCGATCAACACCTCGAGTCCGCGTTTCAACACGCTGCCGGCGGAGCGAATACCCGCCTTATGTTGATCAAATCGCTGTGCTGGGTGGTACTTGCTCATCCCCACATAGACACCATACGGCTCTCGGCCGCCATCGCGATCGCGATAATCGAGCAATACCAAGTAGATATTAGAGCGCCCCTTGGCCGCAGCCCTAAATTGTGACGCCACTTGGTACGCGCTAGGAAGCCAGTCGATGTACCGCATCGGCAGCCAATCCGGAATGCTTTCCGCCGCGCATGTCCATAATTGCTGCAAGGCGTCTTCAATATTCACAGAGCTTGCACCGCGCATCCATGACTCATGAATACAGTGCGCGCCGTCGATGCCCTCGCCAACCTGAAGCGCCCGTTTAAATTTAAGGCTAATGGCCATGTCGCTCATACGCTGTAAGGGGCGATCACTTGGCGGCTTTTTAGAAAAGCGTTTCATTGCTTACAATACCGGCATCCAATCCCACTTGTATAGACGCCTCTACGGACTCCGCAACGCGTCCCCCGCCGTCCAGCGAATTTCCCCAAGCGCAGGCTCCAATAAACAGTCGACACCCGTAATCAATCCCATCGTGCGCACCAATGCAAACGCGCTAATAGCCACACCCGGAAAGACTTCGCGCACTCGAGTCGCTGCCGCTAGTAAAGTACGACCTTTGGTAATCACGTCATCTACCAACATGATCCTTTCAGGCAATTGGGCGCAGGCTTCGACCCCGCACAGTTCAACCACTAAGGATTCGTAGTGACGCTTCACGGTCGGTCGCTTACCCACCGGAGCGGTTGCCGATTTTGGCACCGCCCATTTCCGTTTAAGTATGGGTAGAACCCGTTGGCCAATACCCTCCCGCACCAAGGCCCCCGCTAAGTGTTCCGTCACGGAGAGCACCCCCATTGGCTGCGGCGCACTTCTGGGCACCGGCATCAAACACTCTGCGTTCGAAAAAAACTCTTGCAATGTGGAGGATTCCGCCTGCTGTCGCACGCGCGCCGCGTATTTTGGAATGAATTTGACGTTATCAGCTTTCAATAGCGCCAGCATCAAACGTGACCGCTCCGAAACAATGCCCTGCCCCTGCGGCGAATACACATAGATGGAGGCATACGGTACCGCACCTATCACAGTGAAAGGTCTGAGTCGTTACTACGCTGCTGTGAGCGATCATTGGCTTTAGAGGATGGCTCAACTACAGACTGCCGCATCTTAAGCCAGTTCTCTCGCGCTTGGCGGCGGATTTCCTCTAACGTACGCGATCTATTTTCGACTGGCGATTCAAGGGCTCTCACCGGCGTTTGTACCGGCTTCTGCTCGCTCGTCTGCGTTCTTAAATGCTCGCGACGCTCCATTCGAGCCTGGTAATCGGCACGGATATTATCCGCAACATGGCTACGATGGCCCAATCTTTCCATCTCAATTGCAGCCCGCGGAATGTGCGGATTCGGCTCCCGATCGATTCCCTGATCTGCCAAACTCCGATGATCAACACGTGCTGACACGTTAGCGGCCTCCAGTGCATGATTAGTAACGTTTGCCCAACGCTCGCGGGTATGCACAACCTCATGCGCCGCCGATTTCATTCCCAAGCGATAACGATTTCGGTCGCTAAATTCTAAATTAGTCTTGCCACCCAAACCTTCAAACGTAACTTCACGAGTAGTCGCCAAAAGGTGCGCATGAAAATTGCGCGGATCACTATCAGGCGCAGTACGCGGTGCATGAATCGCGAAATCGACTGCAAATTGATAACGATTAGACAGTTCTTGCGAAAACTCCCGTACCAAAGTCAACCGCTGTTCCGGCGACAGCTCCACCGGCAGCGCAACCAGGTACTCGCGCGCCACTCGGGAATTCTTTCGCGACTCTGCCGCCTCGGCGCTATTCCATAAATTTGAACGATCACGCGCCCACTCCATATTCGCGTTGGCAAACTTAGAGGGCAACACTATTTCCGTGTGCATGACCCCAGCACGCTCGGTGTGATCATAGGTCCTACCGGTTCGCTCATCGCGCATTCGCTCGCCGGAGCGGTAAGCCGCCGCACTCACTGCACTACTGCCATTAGCTCGGCCAAGACTCTCAATATGCAAGGAATATATAGCCATCTTGCGCGCTCAGTATTTAACGTTTGCGATAGGGGAAAGAGCGACCTTGCGCCAGACCGGCGATGAAGCCAACTTTAAAAAACCGGCAAGATCGGGGAGCTTCTCGATCTCAGAGGCCATTACCGCCGCTTCCGTGACATGGGCGGTCGTAATATTGATAGAACGACGCCTACCGCGCACGCTAAATCCACTCTCGCCATCACGGCCGCGCGATATTTGCCGCCGAATAATTTCCCGATCTCCAATCAGGCGCGATGCAAATTGCGAGGTACCGCCATTCTCACTGCCTGAGCACCGCAAGATCAGTGTATTACCGCAATTCTCAACAATAGTTTGTGCTTCACCGGCACCATAAGTATCGGATACCTGTGCAATAGATTGGAACCCCAACACCACCCGACCACCAAATTTACGCAGACGCGCCAAGGCATCTTTCAACCCATCAATAGGTCCCAGAGCGTCGAGTTCATCCACCACCAACCAAAGATGTTGATCGCTATTCTCGGCCGTACTCATCGCTTCAAAAATCGCGAGCTTAAGCCAGGTTGCGATCATCGACCGCAGTGCCGCGATCTGTCCCGCTTTGTAGGGGATGAACAGCAAGCCTGAGCTTGAACTGGAACGCACCCAAGCCCGCACCGAAAAACCGGGGGCGCGTTGTGCTTGGATATACTCAAGTGCCGCCACTGCTGACCCCATAACAGAACGAATAGAACCGAACATGCGGGCATTTTCGAGGTCCAGAAAGGGTTGCGCCGGTGTTCCTGCCACCAAGGGGCGTAATTCCTCATGGGAAGCTACGACCAGCAGACGCCACAGTTCTGCGGAATCGCGGCGTCCTTCGAGATGGCAGCGACGTATCACCGCCGTCAAAAATGTTCGTGCATAACTCCGCCACTCGCTCGCCGCGGCATCATGACTCTCGGGTATTAGTCCACTGGCGAGCTGTTCGACATCATAAATATTATGAATCTCGGCAAATAAATCCCATTTCACTGCGTTTCGCTCAAACGGATTCAAAATAGTATCGCCGCGCCTTCGATCGAAAAAACGCTGCATGTACCCGCCATCGGGATCTGCAATGAGTGCTCGGTCACCTCGTTTAATTGCGCCAGCCAGAAGTTCGCGTATCGCGGTTGACTTACCAGTGCCGGTCGTACCGATAAACTTAAAGTGTTTGGTTTCGTCGAGCGCAGGGATCGTGATACCGGCCACCGTCAACGCGCCAGGACGCGCTACCCGCAAACGCCATCGAGCCCCAAGGCCGCCGTCTAACACCAAAACGCCTCGATGATGCGACTCATACGGCTTACGCCTAATTAGAATGAGACTGGTAGCAATCACTACAGTCCCACCAGCAACCCAGGCCAACACCCACGATCCTGGCCATCCGAAAATCGATATTAGCCACGTCATACGGGTTAGTACCCCTTCACAATTAAGTAGTCGGACTTAAGACCATAAGCCGACGCCTTAGCGTCCACTCGTACACACAATCGACTCGTTGCACCACACCGTCGCAACTCCACACGCCCACCCATGCGCTCAAGACGAGCCAAATTTTGAGTCAACACATCCCGCTCACTTCTAAGCCGCACAATTTCCCCCGGAGTTGGCAATGCCAAACTGACAACTGCACAAGGAATAACAGCGCAGAGTGCACCAACTGCGAGGCTCATAAACACACCGCGAATATTGGCGATGCGCCGAATCGCTCTTAACGACTGCACGGCTTGTTGGTTCTCGTTTGAAAGCTCACGAAGCTCATTGATCAAGGTACGCCGAATCTCCTCACGAACTACATCATCGAGTCCCTGAGTGTGCGCGCGCAACTTCTCCAAACTAGCTTCGGCTAATTGTTGCTGCGCTTGCACGCCTTCCATCAAAAGTCCCATGCGTAGGGTTTCGGAATCAGTCATAGTCAAATCCGTCTATCGCAAGTCTTTTGTTCTGAGCTCTGGTTCGCGAAGCAGAAAAAAAGCTCGCGCCGTTACGCTCCGCCCACGGAACTAACCTCACACGATTCCATTGCGGCTCGGAAGCGCATTTCAGATAGCCGACCAGATCCGGCAGCTGTTCGATCTGAGACGGCATTAACGCGGGCTCTACGGCAAAGTGCTCGCTGCGCGAATGCGTTTCCACTTGATCGAAGTCCCGATGGCTAGTCGACAGGGTCGTGCGCAATATCTCTCGATCACCAATCAACTGGGAGGCAAATCGAGCCGTACCACCGCCTTCGCTGGCCGAGCAGCGCAAGATCAAAGTGTTGCTGCAATTCTCAACAATCGTATGAGCGTCGCTCTGGCCGTACGTACCGGAAACCTGCGCGATGGACTGAAAACCCAGCACGCACCGGCCGCCAAATTTCCGGAGCCTCACCAAAGCATCTTTAAGGCCATCGATTTGTCCCAGTGCATCTAATTCGTCGACCACAAACCACAGCGGCCTATTTTTCTCACCGCTCGACTCTAGCCCCTCTTCACCCGAATGCATTTTCTCGAATATTGCTAGGCGCATCCAACCAGATATGATCGAACGCAAAGCCGGAATTTGTCCTGCTTTGTAGGGCATGAACAATACCCCAGGGGATTCGCTGCGCACCCACTCCCGCACCGATAGCTCTGTAGCTTTCTGTTCGGCCACGTACTCAAGCGCCGCCACCGCCGAGGCGGTTACCGAACGGATGGAGTCAAACATACGACTGTTATGTTCATCTAAAAAAGGTTGCGCGGGGGTACCCTCAACTAAAGTTCGTAACTCTTTAGGTTCGGCAACCACGAGCAGCCGGTATAACTCAGCGACACTGCGAATTCCGGCATCGCGCGCCTGGCGAGTAACCGCAGTAAAAAACGTACGGGCATAGGCCCGCCAGCTGCGATCAGCCCCATCGTGATCAGGGATGAAAGAGCGCGCTAGCTGGTCGACATCGTAGGCCGTATTGATCTCTCCGAATAGATCCCATTTGACCGATTTCGAATCAAAAGGATTCAGAATTTTATCACCGCGTGCCGCGCAGAAAAAACGCTGGGTATACCCCCCATCAGGATCGGCAATGATGGCGCGATCGCCCCGCGCCAAGGCACTGCGTAATATTTCCTGAATGGCGGTGCTCTTTCCGGTACCCGTAGTGCCAATCATTTTAAAATGTTTAGTTTCATCTTCCGCGCGCACGTCGCGTCCGGCTAACCTAATAGCCCTATCAGCCGATCTTTGAGGTAATTTTGAGGAATCTTCCCGGTTCTGTTCCGAGATCAATGTACCCCGCTGATAGACTCGGTTACTGGGCTGCAATCCAGCACACTCCTGACCTCCGATATAACCCAGGGTCGCGCCGAGACTCAAGCCCATTGCCCATTGAATTACGCCATCGACGGCCGACATCCCAGGTATGAACGAATTCGCCGCGACCACAGTTAAACCCGCTATGACAGTCAGCGGGCCCGCCACCAATGGCGATAAAAAATATCGAGACAAAGGTGCATGATTTTGCGCCAAGCCAAACCACATGGGACCTTGCACAGCTCCATATCCCACTGCAAGTGCCTGCCATCCATGCAACATCGCCAGATCCATTAAGCAGATCCTCCACCATATTTCCCATTTTTGCGCGCCGGCTCATACCAGATTTCTTTGATATAACGCTTATGACTCTCTACGCCAAATTGAATAACTACATCGACCAAGAGATACAGAATATTTTTGATATCTGCGCGCGCAAGATCCCGACCTCCTTGATTTTGTTTGACCAACAACACCAATTGTTCAAAGGCTAGCTCTGCGCTCGCCGCATGCACGCTGGTAATCGACCCGGGGTGACCGGAATTCACCGCACGCAGGTAATCAAAGGCTTCTTCTCCACGCAATTCGGCCAGCAGTATTCGATCGGGTTTCATCCGCAGACAAGATTCTAATAATTGCTTGGGGGTCACTCGACTCAAACCCTGATCATCTTTTGAGTAAAATAATCGAACATGATTAGGGTGGCGATCCAACACCAACTCACGGGCATCTTCAATGCTAATGAGACGCTCATCAGTGTTAATTTCTTGGATCAATGCCTTAGTCCAAGTAGTCTTACCGGAACCAGTGGGTCCGGAGACTATAATATTCTGACGACTTCGCACTGCTAGACGCATAAAATCGAGAAAAGCACCGGCCGTCAAAAAATTCTGCAGGGCAGCCTCTATGGCATCAACGTTCGACGCTGCACGGCGCGTCTTTTTGAAAATTCCTGCGGCATCAAGCTCATCGATTGACCAAACCTTATTAGACGGCCGCCTTATGCTAATCGCTACGCAACCGGGAGTCGTAGCGGGTGGAATCACTATTTGAATACGCTCGCCACTGGGTAGCGTAGCCGACAACAAGGGTGAAACCGCATCTATACGTTGCTGGGTTGAATTCGCGACCAGTTTTGCCAATCTCATGCACCAGTCAAAGTCAGCATACGGCAGCTCCTCACGCAGCCAGCCAGTCGATGTTTCGATAAATGCCTCACGCGGACGATTGATACACAGCTCAGTCATATCGTCGTTGTTTAATAGCGGGCGCAACGCCATCAAAGTAAGCGCTAACGCTGAAAATTCGCACGTGGCATTAGTGCGAGTTAGTGGCTCTAAGCTCATATACTGACCTGAAGTCCAAATCCTTAGCCACCAACACTTGAATACGGTCTCCATGCTGTTTCACGACAGTGGGAGAAATATTAATCGTGCTCTTAAGCACCTCGGTAAGGACGCCTTGCGAACCACTCGGATTGACGAGCACAGTGCCATTGGCGCGTGATGACTGAACCGCTCCTTGGATTGCCCCATCAATTACTGAAACCAACACCGCTGCACCAAAGCGCTCCCAGAAATGACGATTGATACTACCGGGCAATCCGGAACGTCCCAACTCATCGGCCCCAGGCGAGTCCAACGGCACTATAACGCCGGTGGGAGTACGTGCTTCGGTCCACACCACAAAAACACGAGCCGCTCCTTGTTGCACCTGCCCGCGAGTCTCACCGACCAATTTGGTGCCTCGCTCTAATAGAACTACTTGACCATCGACGCCAAAAGTATCCGTAGCAAGAATGCAGGTGGTCATGCCGGGTAGGGTCGAATCAATGGCGGTTTCGAGCGTACAGTCGAGAAACGCACCCTTGGGCAGCAGCAACCCTTGTGTCGGCAAAACTTTGGCGTTGACAGTTGAAACAGCGCTGGGTTGTAACAGTGAGGCGAGTTCGCTGCTTTCTCCCCGCCCCGGCGAAGCTACTCCGCCACTTAAACCTTGAAGGGAGAATACCGAACCCGATAAGCGACGTTCTTCGGCGATCTGAGTCGGCGTTTTAGTGGCCACTGGCGCAACAGCGGGAGAGCTATTGCTATACGGCGAAACCAGGCCGCTCATTTGCGGGATTTCCGGCAGCGTGGCCGCTACCGCTACGGGCGAAGACTGCCAAACGGGTGGCTCTATTTTGCCCAACATGGGCAATGCCATCTCGCCCTGAGCATGCACCGCCGATAGGTTTTGTACGTTCTGGCGGGCAAGTCTCGGCCGTGACATCGCGTTGGAGTAATACCAAGTGAGCGTGCCCAAGCCAAGAGTAGCCATAAGTACAATCGCCAAAACATTGGTCAAGCGTGACTGAATGGACCTTACCCGCGTGACGGCCGTATCACGCTCCCCGGCCACTTGATCATTCATGGGACACCCTATGGGACTTACGCTCCACCTCTGGCGCAATCGTTCCAGATTTCAGTCGTACTCCAGCGCCGACATAGCCGCGATTCACAATACAGCCGGTTTGCTTGCCGCGCCGTAAGACAAAACGCGACGCAAGTCGGTGCACTACGACATCGCCATCGTCCATGCTGAAATTCAACAGCGACTCGCCATCATCGTTGCGCACGAATATCGCCGGAAGATCAGCGTTGGCAGAAAATCGTAACCGCGTATGCACCCCGTCATCGGAAGCCGCAATCGGCCTTATTGCCGAACTACCGCAAAACCAATAGTCCGAGTTTTGCAAGCGCTTCGCGGAAGCCTCTCTTAATTCGGTTGAAATAATCTCCGCAGCGCTGTTATCCGCGAGCGGCACCGGCGGTAGATAGGCAAACCGTACCGCATAAATTACTTCGGCTTGAGAAATCTTCGAACTCGGGACCGAAGAGTAATCCAACTGATAGTGGCGCCGATTAGTCAGCACCGTAAGGTTAGTAGCCACGCGCGGAGCTTTAGGCTTTAAGAACAAATGATTGTCTTGCCCCACAAAGGACAACCCATCGATATCGCCCGCACCCAACCCAACAAAGGTCTCGCCGCTCTCAAACTGCAAGTCAATTTGATAACCAACTATCCCCTGCAGTCTATAAACCTCTTCAGCGCTATAGGGTGCAACACGAATCCGACTATCAACCGTCCCTTTGGGTGGCGAAAGTTCAGCGAGCGCATTGAGCGAAAATAGTCCGCTTAAGCACAATATAGCTACGCCCACGAGCCTATTCATGGTGACCATCCTGAAGCGCAGCGTCGATGACGACTTCTGGCTCAGACTTAAACTCCACCACTTTGAATCCCAGCGGATTCCAGCGACGAGTCTTCGGATCCTTAGCCGGCTCCGTGTAGGCATACTGAATAGTGGCTACCCAGTGCGTAATTTTCTCGTTAGCTCCTCCGGCCTGACGCGTGGCAATTAAATACCGCACTTGAGCTAAGTCAGACAGCCCACTGGATTTTGTAAAAAAGCTGACCGATTTAACCTGCGCGCGCACGGTGCTACCATCTTTGTGCAAATTGAGCGGCGATCCCGGATTCGTAGTTGCCCACAATGATGCCCAATTCTGATTTCGCTGCGCGGAATGAAAGGCGCCGCATTCCTCGTAATCACTTTCGGCGGTTGCAAAATTGAAACGTTCACAAACACTAAAATAGTGCGTCAGGAAGTATCGAGTCACGATCTCTGGCGGTGGCGCGCCCGTATAGGTAGGCACCACATCCACGATGCCGGTGCTATTGTCGACTCGCACCACAAAGGGCTCTACTTGCTTTAGCGGCATCAATAAACTTAAGGCTGCCGCGCTGGATACCGCACAAAACCAGCCAGCCCCTGCCACCCACCAGGCAACCCGAGCACTGCGCCGACTAAGGGCAGCCCGATCAGCATCCCAGGATTCAGCATCGCGAAAATACTCGTTCAGAGCCGAAACGGAATTCATAGACCGCTCCGCACCGGCACATTAATAGGTCGCAAATGGCCATCACATACCGCTTTAGTTGCGCAACCACTCCCCAGAATACATAGACATAACATCACCATAATTTTCATACGCCCTCCTTGGCGGTATCAGCATTTTATTCTGACCGACTATCCAACCATCGGCCCCTCACGAACCGACCCATCACTCGAGCGACCGCTGGAGCGGCGTAGGCAGCGCCGCGCCCACCGATTGCCATTCCCGCTCGTGCTGCCATACGACTACTCCTACTGACCAACCCCAGAGAATGCAAAGAAATACCGCCAGCCAAACTAGAAGCAATTGGCATTACTTGTCGGAAAACTAAAAACACCAGCACAGCTACTAACATCATATTCAGCGTATCTACGGTGTTAATTCCGGTCCCAAGCGCCGCGGTTTGAACGGCATAGGACTCAACAATACTCAACAAAAGCGCGCAAACCATGATGGTCAATATCGTAATGAGCGCGTAGTTGGCTAATTGCGATATCCAGGCTGTAAAAAAACGTTGTGTGACCTCAAAAAGCAGCATTGCGATAAAGAATGGCCCCAACGCTAGTAACACCGCTAAGGCGATGCTCGATAGTGCGATTAGAAACATCGCATACACACATAAAATTCCCATAAATAGCCAAACCACAGCGCCGGCGAAATAGTAGCCAAAATCATAGAAGTGAGCCGCCTTACCCCACATGACTCCGGCGACGCTACCACCCCGCTCCCAAATCGTATCGATAGTCTTCACCGGATCCGCCGCTCCGACCACCGCCGCCGCGAGCCTCGCCGGCGCGTGATAGAAAGTATCAACAATAACTGTGTTGTACAGCCACAGCTTCAAGCTCACGCCCAATATCAGCGCCAGCACAATGATGCGCTTCAGTCCCGTCGTGAACGGCTCTTCAATTTTGCCCGTCAAGTGCATATATCCCCACGCCATTACATACAGAGTCGCGAATGTCACTATCGCTGGCTCCAACACGGCCGCAAGGAGAGCCGTGTTATCGCCGATATAGACAGTCAAGCGACTGTTTAGCCAGCTCCAGAAAGTTGCGAAGAAGCCCATAAGTCACTCACATCCCATTAAGGTTTGGGTTGAAATCGAGTATCAAATTGCCCATGCCCCGCAATAGCAAGCTCTCGCAACTGCAATTGATTGGCTGCCGCCTGCGCCTGCGAAGTCTGCGTTAGCACCTGAAGTTTGGTCTGCTCGTTTTGCAACATGTTTTGTTCTGCACTTATCCGCGCCTGTAGATCTAAAATCCCCTTCTGATCCGTAGCCTGTGGAATTGCATTAATCAAACTTTGAATAGCGGCAAAACGACTGCTGGTTGCCGCCAACGCCTGGCGCGACAGCGCTGTTTGCGCAGCCACCCAATGACGCACCGCTTCGATCTGCTGCCGTTCAGAGGGCGCCATGTTCGATAAATGTGCAGCCGACAACACAGAAACAGCTTTGAGAACACTTTGCATATCCTGAGATAGCCCTGAGTAGCCACTACCGAGACCTTGCAGAGACATCGAGAGTTGCACCCAATCAGATGGCAAATAGTTACGCACAGTGCCATTGAGTAGCAACTCCATGCCGCGACGTCCCGTCATCGAATCTAAAGCCTGTTTTGCCTGTTGCAGTTGATTGAGCGCGGTCTCCAGTTGTTGTTTGGTCGTCGCCACTTGCTGCACGAGCTGAGCAATCGCCGGAATATCAACAACCGCCCATTGGGCCCAAGCGCTATGCGCCATCGCAACACCAATAGATAGGCAAGCGGCAAAAACTTTAAAATTCTTTTTAAACATGCAAATCTCCTCCATGAGTACCACCGCTCTGCGCCATAAATTCGGGCAACCACGCGGCGGATGAGGGACCCGAAATCTTCATAATTTGATGCATCCTTGCTACTTCACTGGCTGTTCCAGAAATAACAGCAAGTTCAGCGGTAAAACCACTTAAATCTAATTCGCAAACCACGCTTTGATGCCCCTGCTTCACTAGAAACATTCGCGAACCAGGCTCCAATTGTTCCTTGATCAACGTAAATTCGCGCCTTGTCAGCCCTAAGCCTCGCGTGTATTCCTGAAAATCCGCATTACCATTAGGGAAAAATATTTTCGTGGGTGTTTGTTCAATTAAAGTGCGGCTAATCGGACTATTTAATACATCGCTAACGCTCTGAGTGGCGAGACACATCACGCCATTCAGTTTTCGCCAAGTCTTAGGCCCATCCTTGGCAAAATTCTCGAAGGCCGAATCTGCTAACAACCGCCAAAATTCATCCATCCAGCAAACCAGTCGTCGCCCGTCCAAAAGCTGGCGCACCAAATGAAATAAGTACAAGGTAATGGGAGTACGAGTCAACGCATGATCCAAGAATTCGGTCACATCAAATCCAATCGTCGAATGTCCATTTAATTTCGGCAACACACAATCTGTGGGATTATCAAAAACCCACGCGTAATCCCCACGTGATTCGCACCATCGCGCCAATCGAGCATGCAGGCCTTCGGGATCAGTAGGATCTAAGAATTCCACTAGTCGCGATAAGCGCCGCGACGCTTGTGGTAATGCCAGAGTGCCACGCAAGGCTTGATCGAGATCGGCTTGCTCGCGCACCACGTTCCGCCGCCCAGCTTGGGCTGCATTCCCAGCAAGTTCTTGCAGCCAGATTTTAAGAAACTCGATATTGGCAGGCGTTACCGGCAGCTGTAACGGATTGAAGCCAGTCGAAATACCGCTTTTCAACGCCAAATACTCTCCACCTAAGGCTCGCACCAAAATTTCGAGGCCACGATCTTTATCAAATACCACCTGCGTCGCACCTTGTTCCGCTAATGAGGCAATCAGGAATCCAATGAATACGGTTTTACCAGACCCAGTTGGGCCACAAATAAGCGTATGCCCGGTATCTTTACGACCACCCCCATCAGACTGCGCATCACTGGCATGTAGAGAAAAATAGTAAGGAGATTTTGCGCTAGTCACCAGCAACGCTAAGGCCTTACCCCAATGATTGCCAGTCGCACGACCAACGGGGAAATTATGAAAGGGAACCATGGCCGCAAAATTTCGCGAGGTAATCGGTGCTTTACGCGGTCGTAATGGAAAGTTGCCGGGTAGCTGCGCCCAAAAAGCGGCCTCAAGCGCCAAGTCTTCGCGCGCAACCAACATCCCCGTATCGGCGAGATAACTGCGCGCTAACGCCACATGATCGTTCAACCCTCGCAATCTCTTGGCGGGGTTACCTGCATCAACACTATTGACGTCCGTAAGCACCTGAAGCGACAAATGGTGATCGCCCATCACAAATTCGTTGCTCGTCAATGCATCCAATGCCTCTTTAAGTTGATCTGCTTGGGAAATGGCAAAATCACCGGCGTTGGCCATGCGATTGAATTGCCGCTGCAACAGCGACTGACCGGCAGTCTTAGTCAGAAATGAAAAGGACTGCGTGAACACGAAGCAAAAAGGGGCCGACAGTAGCCGGTTATACATTCCGACTATGCTTGGCGTCGGGTATTCCTTGATACCTAGCATAGCGCCGACCCGTGTCAACGTGGGCATCCGATACTCTAGCGTTTCAGTCCCAAAGAATAGTCGAGTACTGGCGAGCGCATGACTAACGGGCCCGCGAGGCAATGCCATCCGCTGCCACTCGCCGTTTACGAGTAATCCCAGATACTCAAGTAACGAGGAACACCATGTCGGCCCGACCGGGTATGTCCCCAGTAGTTCGGGATCGTAGCGATTTAAGGATGCTCTCACCGCTTGCGACAATTTGTCACAAGCCTCTAAAGCATCGCCGAGTTCATATACAACGGCATGCTTCTGAGCACGCGCTATTCCTTTAGATAGTAATCCGCTTACAGCACCCGCCGACGGCCTAAAAATTAAAGCCAAGTAGAGTTCATTGACCATTAAAGTTTCTGCGGTAAGGCGTTGCCTATAACGCGCCTCTAGCGCACCACCAAAACCGCTCGCGATCGGTCGATCAAACGAAGTTACCGCACGGCGACGAATAACGTGTGTCCACAAGGCGACCTCAGGACTGGCCATATTTCGCCACAGCACATTGAGTCGCTCATGCCAATTGTTGAGATCCGCATCATCATTGCTCTCGAAACTCGCGCCACCCATACGAAACACTTGCAAGTAATCACCCAAGGTGGTCTTAACTACATTGGGCGCCACATGCGCGGTGTAGGGAATATGGTCGGCCGCCACAAATTCCCGCCGCACCGCCTTGGAACGAGTCAACATACCAGCTCAATTAATTTAAGGCGCCTGCGGCCTCGAATCGGCAGATCAAGAACCAATGGACTATAGCTCCCAGCTTTCCACACCCTAAAATTGCCGAAGAATGCAGGGAAGCGGGTTCTCATCCACAACAGTAGCAAATCAAAAAAGCGCGCATCACGCGCGCACAGCAGCATGCAGACTCCATGGATAGGTAGACATAGAAATAATGCCAGTAAATTCTTACTGAGCAAAAAAGCTTCCATGGTGAACACCATATTAAAAAGTAGCGCAGCGTAAGTAACCCCCCAGCGCATGGCCGGGCGAGTCGCCCCAATGAACAAGGGATCACAGGTAAGGCCGGGGTTCTGCTCGTTCACGAACTCATACTCCGAACATACCGCGAACCCAAGTCACAATCTGCGGAGCACCGAACGCAATCGCGATTCCTAATATCGCGCCTACACACCATCCCCAAGACATGCGATTTGCCATCGCCATTCCCCCTAAAATCATCACGAGGATGATCGCAACTGGGGTCAACCATGCCAGTATGTTGGTCTGCAGCGCCGTCGCACCCGTCATGAACGGTGATGCCTGGGCGACCGCCAAATCCGGTACACACACCGCAAGTGCAAACACCAACGTAGTCCAAAGGATAATGCGTTGCATAGAGGACCTAGACCTCGGCTTCGAGTGCGCTGATATGCGCCTCATCACGACCTGCGGCAAGCTCTTCACGTTTGATTTTCCCAGGCGCGCCGAATTTGAAACTATGCACAACGAAGGAATAATCGTATTGCTTCTCACCTTCTCCATCAGTCCAATTGTTGGCACGAATATGCGCCTGAAGAATCAGCTGATCGCCTTTGCGCACATTTTTGGCAATCGCCTCGCCCAAGCTCTCAAAGGCGACAAACCACAAACTGGTAACCACCTCACGTGCATTACCTTGCTCATCCTTGCCGGCATAATCGTTGCCCACTAAACAAATTCGGGTGTAAGCCGTGTCGCCCTTGATAGCGAGTTCTGGATTCTTGGCGACATTTCCTATCGCGGTCACATTAAAACTATTCATAAAATTTCTCCTTAAACGATTGAGCGGTGCGATCAGCAAAATTTGTTTGCCGATCGCATGTCCAACAGCTTGAGAGAAACTTACAATCGAAGACAGCGCATTAATTGATGAGTTTTAATAGATACTCGAACTACCCCTGCCACGCCAGAGTCTCGCCGCACCTAAGCATTGCCAGAAATTATTCGACGCTGCATCGTGACGTTCATTCTAAGTTGATGACCCAACGCTGCTAGCCACTAATGCCTGCTATGATTAGAGTTGAAGACGCAATCTGAGATGAATAACAGCAGGCGGATATCCATCGCTATCGCGACATTTTGCACCGCGAACGACGGACTTCAGCTGAATCAAAAGGAGCGCGGACATTACGTCGTTGACGTGAACCTGGAAGATAATGGGCCGTGGATTCCGTACGCCGAAGGAGTTTGGGTACAGCTGTGCCGTTTTAACCTGACAACCGGCGGATTTACTGTGGTATTGAAGATTCTGCCAGGGGCCAAACTTGGAGTCCATTACCACACGGGCACCGTGCATGGTTTTACGCTACGTGGTCACTGGAGGTATCTTGAGCATGATTGGATCGCAAAGCCCGGCACCTTCATATTCGAGCCTGCCGGCGAAGCTCACACGCTCGTCATAACCGATGACTCACCCGAGCCGGCGATCATTTTCTTCGTCGTAGACGGAGCACTGGTCTACCTGGACAAACCTGTCAATGGAACAATGGCTGCGTTCGAGGACGGATTCAGCGCGCTTGAGCTGAGTCGTAAGTTCTTTCGCGAAACCGGTTTGGATATCGCCCAATTGGACTGCGGATTCGATAGAGACCTACGGATTTGATAGAAGAGCGTAAGCTCATACGCGAATAGTCCGTCTTGCCTCGCCATTGAGAAAATGCTTACTCCCAGTAAATAAAATGATCGGCAGCTCGCGCGTTTCAGCTAGTCGGCGATTCTGCGCCACCCGATTGCCAAGCCATTTTCGACCTCCATCCCAACGCCACCAGCACTGACCTTGCCGTCGGTAATCCACGACGCGTTATAGAAGGCCCCGGCTTTTTCGATGACCAGGTCATATTCATCCGAAAACTTTCCATGTTCATCGTAGTAGCGGACATGATAGTGCCCAGCATAGCCTTCCTTAGGTCCTCCGGTCGCCAAGCCCTTGCCGCTGTAGAGGTTCTGGTATGTCCATCTGGCGTTTAGCGTCCCATGCGCATCGCCTTTGGTATACAGAACAAAGCCGATATTCAATGCCGGTTGGGCCTCTGAAGCCAGAGCGACAGACGCGCCACCCGAGGCCAACACCAAGGCTATCAGTGAAGCTACTATGAACAATGATTTAAACATGTCGTCTCCGATTTTCTTGTGCGAATAAAAGGCCAGCCTCATGCGCTGCTCCAGATCAGCCATCCCAGCATGTTACTAGAGCCGAAAGCCCAACGGATATTATTGACCCTTGCGGTCACACGCGGGGTGACAGCTTTAGGGGGATCAATTTGGAGCGATACCTCCTTCGTACCGCCAGCAGTGGCACAAACACTCAATGGTGGACCTCAAACAGATACCAGTTGTCGGCGACCGACCGGTAGGCCGTGGTAGCGTCCGCAGTTTCCTTCGGCCAATTCTCCAGATCCTTTATAAGCGGATGCGGATCTGCAGGAGCAAGCACATAGCCCTTAATGACACCGCTATCGAATAGCCCAACGACAATGTCCGCGGTGATGAGGCACGCTTTCCCAATACCGTAAACGCTCGCCAAAGTTTCGTTAGCGCCGAGCTGTTCTAGCAAATGCACGTATTGGTCGATCTTCTCCTGGGAGACCCCAGCACTGCTCGCGCGCTTCCACGACTCCTGATCACGACTCAGTTTCGCCAGGCGCGGGTCCGCTTGGACAAGCGACGCGACGTTCTTGAACCACGACTTGTGATCTGCGTAATCCCTAAACATCTGCGCGTCTGTCGAAGGATTCCACCGTTTCATCTCCACATCGGACCACAGTCCCTTTTTGTTCTGTTTGGCTTCCTGTTCAGCGGCCGCAACAAGCTTCATCCGATCGGCGTAATCGCTATCGGAAATAAGCCGTTGAGCCGCTTCCTCCTCGGCCTTTTCTTTCAAAATCTGGGCGCGGCCAGACGCAAGCCGTGGGTCGTCAAACATTTCCATGAAGTTGCGGTTCGCGTCCACCATGTCGATCATCGCTTGCGCTCGATAGAGGCCCTCCCTGACCAGAGATAGATTGACGCTGTCGTGCCCATCCTCAATCCAAATATAGGTCGAGTGCACCGGTGGGCGCGCACTGAACACCTTCTTGCTTTCTGCCGATATGGGAATCACGGTGGCCCTCGGGTGCGATGCCATCCACTTGGAGACGAAATCAACGTCGTTTCCGACTCCAATGAGCATCGGCATTCCGAAGGCACACGCATCTCCCCCCAGCGAGGCAATAGAGATCTGGGTCGCCGCGTCTGTGCGCAGAGGTACCACTGACATAGAGATCTTGTGCGGAAAACGATTCGTGGCTCATGCGGTCAGCAATGAACGCATCCATGGGTTGCGTTGCCGCATCTGCCCAGATCCCTTTCTTGTGCTGCTTGGCGTCTTGTTCAGCGACCAACGCTTGTTTCATTTTCTCGGCGTAGTCGCTGTCCGATATCAGGCGCCGTGGCCGATTTTCTTCTGGAACCTGTAATCGCCGTTTTTCCATCTCTGCCCGCATGCGCTGGTCAGCGGCAACCATATCGGTCATCGCCTGCGCCGAAAAAAACCCCTCCCGGACCAAAGACAACGACAAGCTATCGGGACCGTCCTCTAGCCATACGAAAATTTCCCGTCGAGACGGTGCACGAAGCGGCAGAACTTTGGCTTCGATGGATATAGGAATCACCGTAGCGTTCGGATGCCCGGTCAACCAGTTTGCAATAAAGACGTCCGCAAGTCCCTTGTCCCGCGGCACCAGACACGCGCCTGCACCCACCAGACAGTAGACGCTATCGTCGTGGGCACTGGTCCCGTAGATCCCGGTTAAGGTCAATTCGCGAGCAGAAAATTGCTCATGCGCGCGGCTAACGGTGGCGCTTAAGGACAGCAGCAACCATAGGAAGATCTGCCCGACGCCGATTTGAGGAACGGATAGATTCGTTTTGGCACAGCGGCGATCATCCTCATGAATGCATAGCATTTCTAGAGTGGCACCTGCGTAGATTAACGGAACCCGCGACCCCCGCCGTCACGCCATAGCCGCGTCACTCTACAATCTAAATATGCTCGTGAATGCGCAACATAAGTGGTGGGCCCGCTCGGACTCGAACCGAGGACCAAGGGATTCACTTTTTCCCTACCGTTTCCGGAAGGAGCGGACTATCTCTTCACCCCCGTGGGGTGCGGGACGCTCTAGCCTGTTATTAAGCGCACCTTCAGCGCTCAGGTAGTCTCTGCACCTTCCGACGGTGTACCGCCGGCTTGGCTCAGGATCGCCATCAGCCCTAACGAAAAACGCTAGTCTGTTAAGGTTTCCCTGAATTCATCCCGTCCACTTCGCGTCTTGCGGCGCGAAGGCACCATTAATTGATGAGTCCCCTGCTCTAACCAACTGAGCTACAGGCCCGACACTTGACAGTTTACCAGGTATCGTAGGCATTGTGAGCACACACACACCACCAACACCATCAGCAAAAACTGCCCCACCACCAACACCTACAATCCTTCCCCAACTCCCCATCCAAGAAGCACTACCAGCGCTCATCGAGGCATTGGCAAGTCGCCACTCGGTATTACTTCAGGCTCCACCAGGCGCCGGTAAAAGCACCATAGTCCCTTTGGCTCTTCTCAACTGCCCATGGCTGGGTGAGCGAAAAATACTCATGCTAGAGCCACGCCGCATCGCCGCCCGCGCCGTAGCCACCCGCATGGCCCAGCTGCTCGGCGAGCCCGTAGGCCGACGAATAGGCTATCGCACGCGCCTGGATACCAAAATCAGCCGCGATACCCGCATCGAAGTCGTCACCGAAGGCATCCTCACCCGCATGCTGCAACAAGACAGCGACCTTAGCGAACTCGCCATTGTCATTTTCGACGAATTTCATGAACGCAGCTTAAATGCCGACCTGGGTCTTGCCCTCTGCATTGAAAGTCAGCAAACCCTACGCCCCGACCTGCGACTACTCATCATGTCAGCCACTCTCGATTTACAACCCTTAGCCCGACTGCTCGATGCACCCATCTTAAGCTCCAGCGGTCGCAGCTTTGAGGTCATTACCCACTACGTCCCCCGCCGCGAGAGGCTTCATCTAGAAGCTCAAGCAGCACAAGTAATTAAAACCGCGCTCCACGAAAGCAGCGGCGACATCCTTTGTTTCCTGCCCGGTGCCGCCGAGATTCGTCGCGTACAACGCAACCTCGAAGAATCAAGTCTGGGTCCCAAAGTGCAAGTACTGCCGCTCTACGGCGAACTCACCGGCCCCGCACAAGACGCCGCACTAAACCCCGCCGCTCCCGGCTACCGCAAAATCGTGCTCGCCACCACCATCGCCGAAACCAGCCTCACCATCGAAGGCATTCGCGTCGTCGTCGATGCAGGTCTCAGGCGTTACGCCGAATTCGACCCCACCACCGGCATGAGCCGCTTAGTCACGAACAAAGTATCACAAGCCTCCGCTGATCAGCGGCGAGGTCGCGCGGGGCGCTTAAGCACAGGCGTCTGCTATCGCCTCTGGTCCGAAGGCACCCAAGCCACACTCGCCCCCCAAACCGCCCCCGAAATCCTGCACGCCGACCTCGCACCCCTTGCACTAGAACTTAGCCTGTGGGGCGCAACCGACGCCGCAAGCCTGCAATGGTTAGACTCACCTCCACCCGCACCACTCGCACAAGCACGCGAATTGCTCCACCGACTAGAGGCCATCGACAGCACCCACCGCATTACTCCCCACGGCCGCGAACTCGCAAAAATCGCCGCCCACCCACGCCTCGCCCATATGTTGGTGAAATCGAAAGCGCTAGGTGCCACGCGCCTCGCCTGTGATTTAGCTGCCCTCCTAAGCGAGCGCGACATTCTGCGCGCCACGCCCAATAGTCGCGATGTCGATCTACGTCTAAGAATAACCGCGCTGCAGTCCCCCACAAACGCGCTCCCACCGGGCATCACTCTCGACACCCGCGCACATGCTCAAGCCACGCGCAGCTCCGCCGAATGGCAACGCCAATTTCGCGCCAGCGGCACGGCTACCATCGCCGGCGCGGCCAACGCCGCAGCGGCAGCCGCAATCGACCCGCACGAAGCCACGGGGATTTTGCTCGCCCTCGCCTATCCCGACCGCATCGCTCGCGCTCGTGGAGAATCCGGTCGTTACCTCCTCGCAAATGGACGGGGCGCACGCTTTGGCGAACCCCAAGCATTAGCTAAAAGTGAATATATAGTCATCGCAGAGCTCGATGGCGCCGAACGCGAGGCAAAAATATTTCTAGCCGCCCCCATCGCTGCAACTGATATCGAAAAACTATTCGACGCACAAATCGAATCACGCGACACGATCGTCTGGGACGAGCGATCCGAATCCATTCGCGCAAAGCGCGAACGATGTTTCGGTGCCCTCATCCTCGATTCCATCGAGATTCAAAATCCAGACTCGGGATCACTCACTACCGCCGCGATCATCGGCATTCGACAAATGGGAATCCAATGCCTGCCCTGGACCCGAGACTTAAAGCAATGGCAGGCGCGCGTACAACTTATGCGGCAATATAAAGTCCCCGGCGCAGAAGCGTGGCCAGACTTAAGCGATGCCGCACTGCTTGAGACGCTTGAAGAATGGGCACCCCCCTGGATTTCAGGTTTCGCCCGTCGCGAACATTTCGCTAAAATGAAAGTGCGCGATGCCCTACAGGCTCATTTAAGTTATGCGCAAAGCGTGATACTAGAAAAAGAAGCGCCAACGCATTTCATCGTGCCCAGCGGCTCGACGATTCCGATCGATTATCTGGATGGCGACGTGCCCACTATCTCGGTACGCCTACAAGAAGTATTCGGTTTAAACCAAACCCCGAGTGTGGCAAACAAGCAATTACCGTTACTGCTCAAGTTACTCTCACCCGCAGGGCGCCCAGTGCAAATCACCCGCGACCTCGTAAGCTTTTGGAATCGCGGCTATCATGAGGTCAAGAAAGATCTCAAAGGACGCTACCCCAAACACTACTGGCCCGACGACCCATTCACCGCCGAAGCCACCCGCCGCCGCCGCCCCAAACCCAACTAATCCTCCGCAATAGACAGCCGAGCCTAGCATTGCAATCACAGGTATTATGCGCTCTACGATTTTAGGGTGTTTGTACCGTGGAGGTTGTGTGTCAAAGACCGCTTTAAAAATACTGTTCTCATCCATCTTGCTGTGTATGGTTATTTACACCAGTTGGGCCAGCACGCAACAAGCCGTGTATCAATGGGGCGGCCTGACCACTGGGCCTGATCGTTACTGGACGCTAGCAACTCTTTTAGACGCTTATTTCGGGTTCATTACTTTTTACGTATGGGTGTATTACAAGGAACTGCGAACGCTGCCGAAAGTTTTATGGTTCATCGCCATCATGCTGTTGGGCAATATGGCGATGGCCGCGTACGTCTTATTGCAACTACTGCGGTTACCCAGCGATAGAGACACCGCTACTATTCTCTCGACGCGCAATCCTTGAAAGTGATTCGCTGGCTCAACGATCGCGTCCTTAAGCCCCTACTCGATCTGTTGCGCCAAGGCGTAACTCCGAGGCGACTGGCGCTTTGCGTGGCAATCGGTATTGTCGTCGGCAACGTGCCGATTTTCGGCATATCTACCGCGATCTGCGCAATTATTGCGCTGAGTTTTCGACTCAATTTGCCCGCCATTCAATTAGTGCAAGCTTTAATGGCACCGACTCAACTGTTGCTTATCATCCCCTTCGTTCGCCTAGGCGAGTGGATCACTCGAGCACCCCCGCAACCCTTGTCGATAAAGGAGGGACTGGCTCTACTGGCCCAAGGGATCGTGCCGGCCGTACGTATCCTATGGAGTGCTATCGTACATGCGGGGATCGCCTGGTTACTAATCGCTCCAATCGCGATCTATGTTTTCTATAAAATATTCACACCCATTTTTACGCGGGCGGTCTCCAAATGAATGATTCGTTGTCCATGAAACTACTGGAACGCAACTTACTACCGGACCGACTTGTGCGCTGGGGTATTCGTCGTCTCTTGAAAGATCGCCTAAGAGAAGAAGATCGCGGCGGCCCGGAGGCACAGCAAGAGCATCTCATGCGCCTGATTAATCGCTTACACGAAAGCCCTATTGCCATCAACACTGCGGATGCGAATCTCCAGCATTACGAACTTCCCTGTGAATTCTTCGAGCATGTACTGGGTAAGCATCTAAAATACTCGTCGTGCTATTACAAGAACCCTAACGATACGCTCGATGAAGCCGAAGCGCACATGCTCGCCCTCACCGCAGCGCGTGCGGGGCTCAAAGATGGCGACCGGATTTTAGAACTAGGATGCGGCTGGGGCTCACTCTCCTTATGGATGGCAGAAAATTTTCCGAATTCGGTCATCACAGTCGTATCCAATTCACGCACCCAAAAGACTTTTATTGATGCCCGTGCCGCCGCGCGTGGTTTCCAGAATCTGACCGTGATTACTTGCGATGTGAATCAACTAACCTTTCCCACCAGCACCCAATTTGACCGCGTGGTCTCGGTGGAAATGTTCGAGCACATGCGAAACTACGACACCCTGATGCAAAATATCGCCCACTGGCTAACACCTGGCGGCACGCTGTTTGTGCATATTTTTACGCACCGCTGCTATGCTTATCCATTTGAGATACGCGATGAGAGCGACTGGATGGCAAAATATTTTTTCACCGGCGGCATCATGCCCAGTGATGACTTATTGCTGTACTTTCAAAAATCTCTACAAATTACTGGACATTGGCAAGTAGACGGCAGCCACTATCAAAAAACTAGCGAACACTGGCTGCAAAATATGGATCGAAATCGCGCCCAAATCAAACCCATGATGGTCGCAACTTACGGCGCGGACCAAGCGCAGCGCTGGTGGGTATATTGGCGGGTATTCTTTATGTCGTGCGCAGAACTATGGGGCTTTAATGAAGGGAAAGAATGGTTAGTGTCTCATTATTTATTTACTAAACCTGAGCTACAAGCCGCTCACGCGTGACACCCCTGCTCACAATGCCCCCGCTCAATCTGTAAAGTCGCATGATCAATATGAAACCGCTGCTTCAATTTAGGTGTCAGCAAATTGAGTAGCGCGTCCTCCGCATCTCGGTCTGGCACTACCAGATGCGCTGTTAAGGCTACGCTTGTGGTACTGAGCGCCCAAATATGCAAGTCATGCACATTGGTTACCCCTGCCTGACCCGCGAGGAAGGTCTGCACCGCCGATGAATTGACCCCCGCTGGCACGCCATCCAGCGACAAGTGCACCGACTCGCGCAACAATCGCCAAGTGCTGACCAATATTACGGCAACAATTAAAAGGCTCACAACCGGGTCCAACCAACTGGCCCCGGTCCATAAAATAACCACGCCCGAGACCAACACGCCGGCTGAAATAGCCGCATCGCCAAGCATATGCAAAAACGCACTACGCATATTCAGGTCGTGCTGATTGCCGGCATGCAAAAGCCAAGCACAAACGCCGTTGAGCACTATCCCGACCGCGGCCACGCCAATCATCGTCGTGCCCGTCACCGACTGAGGCGCAACTAAACGGCTCACCGCTTCCCACACGATAGCACCGCAGGCCAGCAGCAGCAAAACAGCGTTGCCCAGTGCTGCCAGCACCGATGAGCGTCCCAGTCCATACGTAAACCTGGCGCCTGGCGGTCGCCGCGTTAGCACCATCGCCGCCCATGCACCGATCAACCCGAGCACATCACTTAAGTTGTGGCCCGCATCCGCGATTAACGCCACCGAATTCGACAGAAAACCAAAACTTAGCTCCACCACCACGAATATCACATTCAACGACACCGCGACCCCTATGCGAGCGCTCATGCCATTCGACGGCATCACATGAGGATGCCCATGCGAATGATTATGGGGCGGCTCTGCATGCGAATTATGATCATGCTCATGATCATGCTCGGCATGCGAGCTCTCTTGATGCTGCTGTTTATCCACGCTGTTTATCCACGCTTTCTTTCCTAGCGCCTTATAGGCCAAGCGCGCTTAAATTGAGGTGATCATCAGGACGACGACCCAGGGGCCAGTGGTACTTCCTGGCACTCGCT
>JAYVYN010000068.1:0-3509 GCA_043784265.1 Gammaproteobacteria bacterium
GCTCGACATGTTAAGGCGCGAAAGCCATTTATCTATCGCTGACAACGAACCCTACTTTGTCAGCGACGCCACCGACTATACCATTCCGATCCACGCGGAAGCACGCGGTCTGCCATACGCGGAAATTGAAATTCGCCAAGACCTTATCAGTGACGAGATAGGACAGCGTGAATGGGCGCAGCGCATAGGCCAAGCATTGCAAGACGCTGAACAACTTTTCTTAGGAACTTCTAAATGACATTGACCCCTTCTTTAAGCCGTGAAGTGGAAATTGAGCCGGCTCATACGGCATTACTATTTGTCGATGTTCAGAATTACAATTGTCTTTAGGAGGGCGGCGAATATGCGCATCTTAATAGCAAGGAGAAAGATGACCGCTACAGCTATTTTTTTCGAACCCTTAAAGACTGTGCATTACCCAATATGGTGCGGCTACAAAAAGGCTGCCGAGAGGTTGGAATCGAAGTAACTTACACTATTGTCGAAAGCTTAACTGCAGATGGACGTGATCGTTCTCTAGACTACAAGATCACGGGTTTCAATGTACCGAAGGGTTCGTCGGACGCCAAAATGGTCAAGTAATTGGCGCCTACCGACGATGAAATCGTTTTTCCGAAGACTTTCTCGTACGTGTTTATATCCACCAACATCGGCTGCCTAACCGATCAATGCGTAGATTCAGCGGTTCGCGATGCCTGCGATCTCGGGTATCTCGTGACTGTGCCCACGGGCGCCTGCGTGACTCAATCGGCTGAGCGCCACGATTGGTCTCTACGGCTTAATCAGGGTTATTGCCGACAACGAACCACCCAGCAATTGCTGCACGAGATTTCACGCCGCGGCAGGCGATAGTCGGCGATACCTTGAAAGTACTTGCCGTATTTGCGCACCCTCGCAGAGATTCTTTTAGCGGTGCGGTCGTTGATCTATATCGCGAGAATTTCGAGTCGTGATTTCAACTCGACGATTTCGCACAATTTCACGATAAGCCGATGCCCAGGAATGCGCTATTTCAGCAGGAGCGTATCAATGCAGCAGATGCGCTGGTGTGTTTTTTTCCATTTGGTGGTGGTCTTTTCCAGGTATTTTGAAAGGCCGATATGTCGCGCGGACTACTCCGCAATCGTCCTACGCCGGTAATTGAAATTGGCGCCTCACGACAATCCACGAGTCAAAAATATGGCTATAGTGGTGCCATGCAAGTTCAAATGGATATGGGAATTTTTAAGTATTGCGGACAAGAAAAGGCCGAAATCAAATTTTTTTACGAAGTGGAGCAAGAGGCTGCGATTCGTCAAAGATACCTTATCGAAGCGCGACGTCTAGGCCAGCAGCTATTATCGCCGGGACGCACGCGCGCCGCAAAGCGCTAACCGCAGGTTTGGTGAGGCGTTCTATTCAAATACCAACCGCGGGAAATAAAACGTTACTGTCCAGTTGGGCAAGTCGACAATCTCGCTGATACGTAAGTCACCGCAAACACTGCACAGCATGTACGCCTCCACCGCGGGCATTCCATGTCGACCGCTTAAGAGATCCACCATGCAGCGCACTGCCACGCGCGCGGCTTCCATCAGATCGGGACCGATGCCCATAGTGACCTCATAGCCCTTGGCATCGAGGTGACGTGTCACGGGCCCCGGCGTTGTGAATCTTGGAAACCGAAGGGGCGTTTTCTTAAGTAACTCAAACTTTAGCCCCACTTTCATGGGACTTTCGATGGCGGTACCGCCCACTTCACCATCGCCTTGCGCCGCGTGTGTATCACCTACCGAAAACAGCGCTCCATCTACTTCCACCGGCAAATAGAGTTCAGTGCCCAGGCTTAGATCACGTACATCCATATTACCGCCAACACGACGCGGCGGAACGATGCTATGTAACCCAGATGCGGCCGGTGCCACGCCAATAGTTCCGGTGAACGGCTTCAGCGGTACCGCTCCCCAGCGGCCAAAAAATGCCGGCGCCAAAGTTTTGGAGTCGTAGTTCCAAATATGTAAAGCGGGTTGCCGGAAATCATCCGCCAACAGACCAAAACCGGGAATATTTGCAGTCCATCCCCATCCAGAAGCATCGAACGACAACAGCGTGACCTTTAGTACATCGCCAGGCGCCGCGCCATCGATATACACCGGTCCAGACACCGGGTTGATCTTATCGAAATCAAACTTCAATATCGCCTCAGCAGTAGATTGCTGCGTAATTTGGCCCGCACCCGCATCTACAATGTCGAATTCAACGGAGTCGCCGGGTGCCACGCGTAAAACTGGCGCAATTGCATTATTCCAGCCAAAGTGATGTTGATGACGATGAATGGTGTGTTTATTGTTCATAATTCATTTATCGTACCCCCATATGATCGCGTTCACAAAAAATACTGACGCTAAGATTGCGATCCGTCATCCATGGCCGGTACGGGTTTGGCACTGGATCAATGCGCTTGCCATCACGCTATCTTTGGTTACCGGGCTTTTGATATTTAATATTCATCCCCGGCTCTATTGGGGTGAAGACGGTCACGCAGGCATGCCGGCGATACTATCGCTATCGTCTACCGATCCTAATTCTAAGACCCCGCATTTTGATCTTCAAGTCGGCAGCCATCATTGGGATGTGACAGGATTTATGGGTCTGATAGACAACGAGGGTAGCGATCAATACACCCTTATTGCGGCGCCTCCCGTGGATTTCCAATTCGGTGCTACGCGAATTTGGCATTTCGCTGCGGCGTGGATATTGGTGAGTGCCTGGCTTATATACGGGCTATACCTGGCGCTAGCGGGTCGCTGCGCGCGAGTACTGTGGCCCACACGTGAAGACCGCACCTTCAGAAATTTAAAGCACGAGCTTAAGCAGCATGTTTTATTGAAGCGCGCGCGTGGAGTCGCGGCCGAGCGTTACAACCTACTGCAGAAATTCAGCTATTTGGTTGTCGTAACTTTACTGATTCCTATGTTGATTTTGAGTGGTTTGACCCAGTCGAATTCAGTAACTGCGGTTTTTCCAGATCTATTTGCGCTATTTGGCGGACGGCAATCGGCGCGGTCGATCCATTTCATAGTAGCCGGAGCATTACTCGCTTTTATATTGATCCATGTTTTTCAAGTTTTCGTCGCCGGCTTTTTTAATTCAATGCGCTCAATAATCACCGGGCGATATGTCACGCCGGGCGAGAAATCAATATGACAACCTCCGAATCGCGCCGCACTTTGCTTGGCACCCTCGCATCCACTGCACTAGTCGCCGCCTGCGGCCGCCTGGATCAGACCGCTCCCGCAAGCGCATTGCTTGATTTGACGGACCGCTTTACCTTGCGCATGCAGCGACTATTACTCGCGCAAAGGCCTTTGGTCCGGGAGCTCAGCATAGCGGATATCTCGGCTCATTTTCCAACCAATGGCACTGTGGCTCCCAAAGGAGACCTTTACCGCAAACTGGTGGAAAACGACTTTCGCGACTGGCGATTACGCATTGATGGACTGGTAGAACAGCCGCTCGCCTTATCACTA
>JAYVYN010000069.1:0-6620 GCA_043784265.1 Gammaproteobacteria bacterium
GGATCGCGATATTTACACGGTTTCGCGCCTTAATCGCGAAGTCCGGGTCATGCTGGAGCGCGGCTTCGGAACGTTGTGGTTGGAGGCGGAAATCTCGAATTTTGCCAAACCCAGCTCCGGACACTGGTATTTTTCACTGAAAGATGCAACCGCCCAGGTGCGCTGCGCGATGTTTCGCCAACGCAATATGCTATGCCGGTTCACGGCCCGCGACGGCCAGAAAGTGCTGGTCAAAGCTCGTATTGGGTTGTACGAGCCCCGTGGCGAATATCAATTACTTATTGACCACATGGAGGATACGGGCCTTGGAGCCCTGAAACGTCAATTTGAGGAACTGGCGGCCAAACTATCGGCCGAAGGACTATTTGCACCGGAACGTAAACGCTCGCTGCCAATTCTGCCAAAGCGGATCGGCGTGATCACTTCGCCCACGGGTGCCGCTATTCAGGACATCTTACAGGTACTGGCGCGGCGCTTTCCGGCAGTCCCGGTACTCGTCTACCCGGTGTTGGTACAAGGTGCACAGGCAGCCGCTGAAATCGTTGCGGCCGTGAAATTGGCCGGCATACGCCTGGAATGCGACGTGTTGATCCTCGCGCGTGGCGGTGGATCATTAGAAGATCTGTGGGCCTTTAATGATGAGGCACTGGCGCGTGTTATTGTCGCCTCGCCGATCCCCATTGTGAGCGGCGTAGGCCACGAAATTGATTTCACCATTTGTGATTTAGCCGCCGACCTACGCGCGCCGACCCCATCCGCTGCGGCAGAGATGGTCGTACCGGACGCCGGCGAATGGTTCAAAGCTTTTGGCAGCCTAGGCCAACGCTTGCAACGAGCTGTGCAGCGTCGGTTGGAAGTCAGCGTTAAGCGACTCAATTGGTTAACGGGACGCGCCGCACAGGTGAGTCCGCGGGCGCGCCTGACCCAACAGATGCAACGGGTGGACGAATTCGAACAGCGTGTGGCGCGCGCGCTCCGCCAAATTCTTAAAAACAGTAGAGCTGATCTTCGCGAGCGTATCAACCGACTCTGGCAAGTGAGCCCTGCGGCACGTCTACGTGCTGTCAATGCGCGTCTTAGCGAACTAACGGCTCGACTACACGCCGCCGAGATCGCGCATTTGCGACGCGCTCGCGAACAATTATTGCCGCTGGTGCGAACGCTGCACGCGGTGAGTCCGCTCGCGACATTGGATCGCGGCTACGCCATCGTCAACACGCCTACGGGCGAAATCCTGCGCAACGCAGCCGATGCAACCATAGGCGCCGTCATCGAAGCGCGGCTCGCAAGCGGGAAAATAATCGCCATTGTCAAAGATCGTGAGCTCAAGCCGTGACACGCATTATTTTCGCGGCCGCGTGCTTGACTCCCGCTCTCGCCTTAAGCCTCAGCTCAGGCCTCACACTGCCGCGCGAGCACGCGGTACCAGGGGGCGTAAAAGTCATACGATTGAATGTCACGCAAGATGCTTTGCCAGTGGTTGAGTCCGATGGACATCGCGCCTTGGTCATTCGCGATGAAAATACTTGGCTTGCGGTGGTGGGTATTCCGTTGGCGGCTAAGCTCGGTACGCACGTAGCCACGCTGCGAAATCCAAAATTGCCCTTAGCAAAACCTACCATTTTTGAATTCGAAGTGGTAGATCAACAGTATTCAAGTCAGTCCTTAAAAGTCGCTCCACGGCAGGTGAATTTGTCGCGCGCCGACCTCGCACGCTTCAATCGCGAGCGGCTCAATATTGACAAAGTGCTCGCTCAATGGACCCCGAATGAGCCGCAAGCGTTGCGCTTACCACCGCCCATCCCCGGAGTACGAAGTAGCTCTTTTGGGATGCGCCGCGTATTTAATGGCGAATCACGCAATCCTCACAGCGGTATGGACATCGCCGCGGGTCTAGGCACCCCGGTACTCGCACCCGCAGACGGTCAAGTCATTGATACCGGCAACTATTTCTTTAACGGCAATACGGTATTCCTGGATCACGGGCGCGGCTTCATCAGCATGTATTGCCACTTAAGCAGTATAGATGTAAAGCGCGGACAGTTCATTACTGCCGGTTCTCGCCTAGGTGCTGTAGGCATGACCGGCCGAGCGACCGGACCCCATTTACATTGGGGCGTCAGCCTAAATCACGCCTGGATAGACCCTGCGCTGTTATTGCGCTAGTGGCTTATCAACGGTCCCGCCTAACCCGCGCTTAACACTCGATCAACAGTCATCGGGTTTAAGGCCGGCTTACTCGAGCTATCGCGCGGCGCATTCTGCATATCCACTTGACCGAAGAAAAAAGCCCCATCGACAATACCCACGCGCGGTGCATAAACATTACCCGTCACCTTTGCGGTCGCCCGAATGCTGATCGACTCGGTGGCATAGAGATCGCCCTCCACTTTGCCATCGACAATAATGACGCGGGCACGAATATCGCCCTTCATAGAACCATCGGTTCCAATGGTCAAGCTCTGGGTGTGATTTATGGAGCCTTCAACGCTACCTTGCACAATCAGGTCTTCTTGCGCAGATATTTCACCCCGAAACTTCAAAGTAGGCCCAAGAATAGAGCCCCGCGCGGCCACTTCAACCGCGCGCGCTTCCGGCGCACGTGGCGCTTCGGGTGCCTTCACTTCAGGCCCCCGCACTTCAGGCTTCCGTACTTCCGGAGCACGGGAATCACGACCTCGCACTTCAGGTCCTCGTATTTCAGGGCCTCGTACTTCAGGGCCTCGTAACCCAGCGCCACGTGATTCTGGTCCACGCAACTCAGAGTGCCTGGCCGGCCCCCCACGCTCATCCACTTTTGGATCTGCCCGCTTCGCTGCGGGTGCCTCGGGTAACTTGATGGCGTCAGCTGCTGAGTTAGGGTTCATGTTCGCAAGATCTCCATCCAGTGATTTTTTAAACCAAGCCATGACTTATGCCACCTTGCCAACCGCTTTCGCGGCACTAGCATTGGTATTGGTATTGGTATTGGTATTGGTATTGGTATTGGTATTGGTATTGGAGACGATTTTCTTGCCGTCCATATCGACACTGCCACTAAAACTGGCGCCGGCAATAATACTCACGGATGGCGCGAAAATATTGCCATGCACTTTAGCTGTTTCTTTCACTAAAACCGATTTATCGGCCCTAAGATCGCCCTCTACTGTGCCTTCAACAATAATGGTTTGCGCTCGGATATTGGCCTTCACTATGCCCTCTGCGCCTACGATCAAGCGTTGGGTATGAGTCACTGATCCTTCGATGCGGCCGCGAATGAGCAAATCCTCGTCGGCACTAAGATCGCCCTTAAAGTAAAGGGTCGGGCCTAGTATTGAGGTGCGCTCGGTCGCACTATCGTAGGGATTGCTCATTATTACCTCCGCAGAATGATGGGACACAGATCTGGTGGGTAGATTACTCTCGCAGTTAACAAATTAATTGCGACCTGGATCACAAAATTCAATTCAGGGTGTACGTGCCGCGCTGACTGTCTGTTGTTGAATGTATTCGTTCAAATTATGGGCTAATGAGACGAAATCCGACGGAATCATCAACACCGTCGTACTATTATTCTCAGCACCGACTTCCGAAATCATCTGCATTCGACGTAATTCTAAGGCAGCCGGATTGGCCATAATTTGCGCTGCCGCCGCTGATAATTTTACCGAAGCTTCTAACTCTGCTTCCGCCTTGATAATACGCGCGCGTTTCTCGCGAATTGCCTCCGCCTGCATTGCCATCACTTGCTGCATCGCTACCGGCAACTCCACATCCTTCATCTCAAATCGTTGCACCTCCAACCCCCACGCAGCCGTCGAGCCGACAATGCTCTCGCGTAGTAGCGTATTAATCTTATTACGCTCTTGCAGTACGTCGTCCAAATCGTGTTGACCGATGATATTGCGTAATCCAGTCAATGCAAGCTGATAAACCGCAGCCTGTGCATCGGCAACTTCGATGACCGATCGCTGCGCGTCTATAATTCGATACCATAATACGGCATTGACTTTAATCGTGACGCTATCGCGGGTAATAGTCTCTTGTTGTTCGGCCGAGACTGTACGTGTACGAATATCGACCCTCACCGAGCGTTCGATACTCAATGGAATTACCCAATACAGCCCCGGGCCCCGCAGTCCTTTACATCGCCCCAGCCTAAATATCACACCGCGCTCATACTCTTGCGCGACCCGAAAACCAGAAAGGCCTACCACCAGAAGAACAATAACTACGACATATTGCCAGGCCATTAATATTCCCCTAAAGCGACATTACGCGGTGATTGTACCGCCAACGACACTGTGAAAACACAGCGTTGTTACGATGAACGAGCGCGGGCCTTAGTCGGGGCTTCTTGCATTAGAACATGAAGCCGACCTCGAGCATGGCGCGGCTTTGTGAAGCCGCATTGCCGTCCGAACCAAATACCAATCCCACCGTCGTATCTTTGGTTCCAACGTAGGAGAATTCCGCCCGTGCAAACAAAGCATTGTTTTGATAGGTGGGCGTTAGCGTAACGGACCACGCTTTGCTACCGGGACCGTACAGTAGGTTAGGTGCGCCATTTGCGACGCTGCCGGTACTGGTAATGTATTCGACTCGGAACGGCAAACTAAATCCGTTGAGGCTGGATTTCGCGTCAAAAGTGTAATTCGTGAGTAGCGCCACGCCGAACGTCGACGCTTCGTGGAATGAGGCGATCTCAGGAATTGCCGGCACGCGGGTGTACTGCACATAGGGCTGCAGCGTCCATGCTCCGGAGGTACGTGTATATATTACGTTGTATATCTGTTCGTTATTCAGCAAGGCTGGTGTAGCGAAAGTCGAGACGCTCGTATGTTTAGTATTGCCTCCACCAATGATGGCGAGGGTGTCAGCCTTGTCGATGGTCCAAGTAGCCGACAGCCAAGCCCAGCTATAAAGGTTGGAGTAAAAACCATCGTTGACTGAGGCTGAAAGGGCCACAGATCCTGCTGTGTAGTTCACTTGAACGCCGCGATTTACGGCGTTTTCCTGATTCCACAACAACCCACGCTCGACATTCTTATTCTCGAACGAGAACGTGTACTCCGCCCCGATTAGGGTCGGGAGTTTGCCCGCCATGATCGAGAAATTATCGTTCGGTGCAAGCTTGATGTAACCCTGAGAGAGGGGCTCGTAGAAGGCATCGGTTGCCTTACCGGCACGTAAATACGGGGTCCCAATATCCGGCAGCGAATACGAACCCGCCTGGATGAAATATTGCACTAGACCGGTAGGTTTGTTAAGAAATACCTGAGCGTTACTAAGATCCGCTTGATTGCTTCGATCCCCGGGGACGACGTTGTTCTGCCATTGAGCAAAGCCGCTGACTACGCCAGTGATAAACACACTGCCGAGTGGACCTACGTCGACCAAATTGGGCTTAGATATAGCCGCCAGCGGTCCCGCCATTGCGGGTAGCAATGTGGGAGAAGTTGGCGCGGTAGCGGCCGCTACTTGCCCAGCGGCAGGTTGATCGTCTGCGAACGATTGATTCGACCCAGCCACCAAAAACCCACATCCGATTGTCGCTGCCATTGCGGTGTTCGCCATAAAACCTTGCATTTATTCCCCCCTTGATTTTGATTAAAGACCTGCGCATTGAACCTACTCAATGCCGCACTCAAAAGATCCAGAGACGAGACTCGTCACTGGACCTTAAAGCGCCCTATTCCACTCGTTCTCCATGCAAAGAAATATCCAATCCCTCGCGCTCTTGTTCCTCTGTAACACGCAAGCCAATGGTCATGTCGATCACTTTCAAAATAATGTAGCTGGCTACAAATCCATAAATTACTGTAATTCCAACGCCCCACAATTGAGTCATGAAAGAACCGCCTGATCCGCTAATTTCTTTACTGACAAAGACTCCGGTAAGTAAGGCACCTACAATGCCGCCGATGCCATGCACACCAAACGCATCCAATGAGTCATCATAGCCCAACAAACCCTTGAGCCATGCTGCCGCAAGGAAACACAGTACTCCTGCAACAATTCCAATGAACACCGCAGAGGTGGGACCGACAAAGCCGGAGGCGGGGGTAATAGCGACCAAGCCTGCCACCGCACCTGATGCAATGCCTAAAACGCTGGGCTTACCTTTCGCAATCCATTCGGCAAACATCCAAGCCAACGCCGCAGCACCGGTCGCCATCTGCGTGGCCAACATTGCCATACCAGCGCGACCATCAGCAGCGACCGCAGAGCCGGCATTGAACCCAAACCAACCGACCCAGAGTAAGGACGCGCCAATGAGCGTTAAAGTCAAATTATGCGGCGGCATGGCTTCTTTGCCATAACCCAAACGTTTGCCGAGCACTAGGCAACTCGCAAGTCCTGCTACCCCAGCGTTAATGTGCACCACCGTACCGCCCGCATAATCCAAAACACCTTTTACAGCCAGCCAACCAGAGGGTTCCCACACCCAATGGGCGATCGGCGCATACACCACTAAGGACCACACTGACATGAATATCAACATCGCAGAGAATTTCATGCGATCTGCAAAAGCACCCGCAATCAACGCGGGCGTGATGATGGCGAAGGTCAATTGAAACATCGCGTATACCGTCTCTGGAATGGTCAACGCCAAATGTGAGACTGTCAATTTATTGGCG
>JAYVYN010000070.1:0-2976 GCA_043784265.1 Gammaproteobacteria bacterium
GACGGGTAAGCGTTCGAGCTTGATTGGCCATCACCCATTCTTGCCAGGCAATTTCATAGTGCACTTGGCGTGCGGCAAAGCTCGCTTCATCGCGCGCACTTTTAAGGCCAAATAGAGCCGCAAGATCAAACCCCAGAGCGGCACTCCAAGCGGTAACGAAGCCCGCCTGTAGGGGGCGGTCCAAGCTTGCGCTAATTTGCAAATCCGGTAATAAACCCGCCGAAAATACCTGCGCGTCGGCAACTCCCTGCCGAGCCCGCATTGCACGCAAATCGCGGTTACCCACCACCGCAAGCAGGGCAATATCCATATCCGACAGCGGCTGAGATAAATCAACGGCATGCGGCGCCAACGCCACGAGCGAGACTGTTTTTGCTTGAGTAGCCAATTGCACCGCATCCCCGCCACTTACAGCCTCGGCAACCGACGGCAACGGAACCGGGCGCGTGAGACCACAGCCGGAAATAATCCCCGCTATAAAAAAAACACTACAATATTGAATTCGGCAGTCCATACGCCGGCTAAGATAACTTGCCAATCTTAAAATTACCTTAAGTTTTCAATTTGCGCGCTATTTGCCTTGCGTTATTGTGCCACTTGTAGCACAATGAGGAGGTGCGTAAGGCTGGTATACGTGAAGCAAGGCAAAATCTCTCCATGCTAATCGAAGAGGTCGCCAAAGGTCGCCAAATTACAATTACTGATCGAGGCCGTCCGGTGGCGATGTTAGTGCCGCCTATACTAGCGAAGAAAAGCGGCTTTCCAGATTTAGCCACGATTCGTCGTCGCAATCTGATGTTGTCCCCCTTGCTGTCGGGAACTATAGAAGATGAGCGCGACGACCGATTTTGAAGAGCTCCGATATTTAGAACTCACGGGGCCTATCTATATCGATGCGAGTGCACTCGCAAAACTCTATTTCGCCGAACCCGAAAGTGAACTCCTGAATGCCCATTTACTAGGGCGACGCGACCTTATGGTATCTGATCTCGCAGTTACTGAAGTGGTATCAGCGTTAGCGCGCCGCCAGCGCGAAGGCCTTCTGGGTATGGATGCTATTCGACTGGCACAACAAACAATACTCTCTCATTTGGACAGTAATGTCTTGCAACGCGTAGAGCTTAGTTCTGCTTGCCATCGGATTGCGGAGCGATTAGTCGTGCAGCTACAATCACCGCTTCGGGCAGCGGATGCTTTGCATATTGCGCTAGCAACATCCAATGACTGCGCCACAATGCTGACGTACGATATGCGCATGAGTCGTGCAGCTCAGACAATGGGATTGATTGTGCATCCCTTGCACCGGCCTTACAGTTGCTAATCTATGAAAACCTATTTTACCGCGACGATCCGATTATTGATGTTTTTTTCCGTCGCTGCCCAGGCAGAGCAGTGGAATTTTAACGTCACCGTGGACGGCAGGCCCGTCGGAACCCATATCTTCAAGCTCACGCACGACGGCGACCACAAAACCTTGGAAAGTGAAGCTAACTTCAATGTAAAAATCTTGTTTTTTAACGCCTACCGCTACCATCATATTGCCAAGGAAAACTGGCGAGGCGATTGCTTACAAGGCCTACAAGCCACTACTCGCGAAAACGACAAAGAAACCAAGATCAACGGCCAACAAACACCCGAGGGTTTTGTGCTGAGCGCCAACGGGTTGACTGAAAAGAATAACCAGCCCTTAGGTAATTGCGTGATGACTTTTGCCTATTGGAATCCAAAACTGCTGACCCAAACTAAGTTGCTGAATCCGCAAACAGGCGAATATCTGGCTAGCAAGATCAGCGTGTTGGGCGATGAGGAAATTACCGTGCGCGGTGCCCGCGTGACCGCTAAGCGATACGTGATCGATACGCCGAAATTCAAAATCACTCTATGGTACGGCGCGAGCGGGGACTGGCTTGCACTGCAATCCACCGGACCCGACGGCCGCAAAGTGCTCTATTCTCTACGTTAGTAGCGTATTCAAGCCATCGTGACCGCCATTCCAATGCTAAGATATCGTTGTGAAACTTAGCACTCAACCAATACTGCGCTCGCTATTAGCGGTAACGCTAGCACTTATGCTATGCGCACCGGTTGCGCTTGCAACGACTTATCCGCTCACAGGCCACGATGATATCGTAGTGGGTCAGGATCAATCGGTAGTCACCGTTTATAAGGATACGCTCTACGATCTGGCGCGAAAGTTTAGTTTAGGTTCCGAGGAGCTTATTCGCGTTAATGTAGGGATAGACCCTTGGTTACCGGGAGCGGGGAAAAAACTCGTGGTTCCTGACCGCCACATCCTACCGCCGGGACCGCACGAGGGCATCGTGGTCAATCTACCCGAGCATCGTCTTTATTATTATCCAAAACCCAAGCAGCGCAATGGGCCGCGCGAAGTCATTACCTATCCCGTGAGCATAGGAAAAATGGACTGGCGCACCCCGCTGGGCGAGACGCGCGTCATTTCAAAACAACAAGATCCCATTTGGATCCCGACCGAATCGGTCCGCAAAGAACATGCTGATGCCGGCGATCCATTGCCACCGAAAGTGATGCCGGGTCCCGACAATCCTCTAGGCGCTTTTGCGATGCGACTAGCGGCAGGTAAGGGAACCTATTTAATTCACGGCACCAATAATCCCATCGCGGTTGGGCTTGCAGTCACTCACGGCTGTATTCGCATGTACCCGGATGATGTCGCGGCTTTGTACCCAATAGTTCCAGTGGGTACTCCTGTTCGACTCATTAACGAGCCGGTTAAAGTGGCTTGGGTTGGCGGCGAGCTATTGCTAGAAGCGCACCCACCCGTGGATGCCCAGGGACAAAGCTTTGAACCCAATATTGATCAGTTTGCGGAGCTGCTGCGCGCCTCGGTCGGTGAAACAACGGTTGCCATTCACTGGGACTATGCTCGCGAAGTGCTCGCCAAGGCCAACGGCGTAATTGCCACCGTGGCATTGGAAGAAGAATCAGCCCCCGCGC
>JAYVYN010000071.1:0-13389 GCA_043784265.1 Gammaproteobacteria bacterium
GCCCCACCGCAACGTTACGGGGTTGTTTGTATTCAATGATTTCATGACGCAAGTGGTCGCGCTGTTTGGCGTAACTTTCAAGGCCGAGTAGATCTTCAGGTCGTAATTTTTGCATGATAATCGCCTCGTTTATATCCCGTATGCGATACGGAGTAGTTTCAATGGGTGGGTGGGTGGGCGAGCCTCGGTAAGGCCACTTTCTATTTGATGACCGGCCATAGGGCAGTCGCTGGCGTAGTAGTCGCAGTGGCTGGCTTCGACGCGTTGCATTACCGGTTTGCCGATCTTCATGGAAATATCGCGAAATCGGGTTTTCACGGCGTAGGTGCCGTTGTGCCCCGAGCAGCGCTCGATAGCTTCAACGGTGGTATCGGGAACCAACGAAAGCACATCGCGGGTTTTTAAGCCGATATTCTGTACCCGCAAATGGCACGCAACGTGGTAGGCCACTTTGCCTAGCGGCTTTTTGAAGTCTGTCCGTAACTTGCCGCCCTTGTGTCTGATCATTAGATATTCGAAAGGATCAAAAATGTGTGCCTTGACTTTATGCACTAAGGGATCATTGGGGAACATCAACGGCAGCTCTTGTTTGAACATCAGCACGCAGGAAGGAATGGGGGCGACGATGTCATAGCCTCGGTCAATCATGGCGACGAGTGCAGGAATATTGACTTCTGCAAGTTTGGCTACCGCATCAAGATCACCGAGTTCGAGTTTAGGCATTCCGCAGCAATTTTCCTTTTCGGCGATGACTACTTCGATGTCGTTGTGTTCGAATAGCGCCACTAAATCTTCGCCAAGTTCTGGTTCGTTGCGATTGCCATAACATGTTGCAAACAACGCTACTTTGCCACGGGTGGTGCCCACTGCTTGAGCGATTTCGGTGGACGCAGGGCGGCCCTTTAATTGCTTGCGTAAGGTACGCGAATAATAGGTGGGAATGGGCGCTGATGGGTGCACCCCTAAGACTTTATCTAAAACCTTGCGACCTATGGTCGTGCGGTTAACTGCGTTCACTGCTTGGACCACAATGGGAATTCCAGCAAATTTTCCGACGGTGTCGGTTGCGCTTAAGATTTTATCGGTGAGTTTGGTCTCGCCTTTTTGGTGCTTAATAGCTTTGGCACGCAGCATTAGGTGAGGAAAATCCACATTCCATTCATGCGGTGGAACATAAGGACATTTACTCATGAAGCACATATCACATAAATAGCAATGATCGACGACTTCCCAATATACGGGTTTCGGTACACCATCCAATTCCATGGTTTTAGAATTATCGATCGCGTCGAACAAGGTTGGGAAGGAGTTGCAAAGGCTAAAGCAGCGACGGCAGCCATGACAAATATCGAATACGCGCTCCATCTCTTTAAAAACGGCGGGTTCTGAATAAAATTCAGGTTTTTTCCAATCCAGCGCGTGGCGTGTAGGTGCCTTAAGACTGCCTTCGCGTGCTGGGGTTCCGTTTTGATCCGATCCCATGGTTACGATGCTCTTAGGTGGCAATTACTGAACGGTGAGAAAAATGGGGCGACAGATATTGCAATATAAGTGCTATGCCTGCCGCCACCTGTGTAATCGCGCAATGCGCGATGTTAATGACGACTAAAGACTATCAAAAGCCTTTTGAAAACGATTGGCGTGTGAGCGCTCAGCTTTTGCCAAGGTCTCAAACCAATCAGCGATTTCGCCGAAGCCTTCTCCGCGCGCCGTCTTCGCCATTCCAGGGTACATATCCGAGTACTCATGAGTCTCGCCGGCAATGGCAGCCTTAAGATTCAGTGCGGTGGCTCCAATCGGTAGACCAGTGGCGGGGTCGCCGACAGCTTCGAGATATTCCAAATGACCGTGTGCATGGCCGGTTTCGCCTTCAGCGGTCGAGCGAAATACGCTAGAGACGTCGTTGAGGCCTTCTACATCGGCTTTGGCCGCGAAATACAAGTAACGACGGTTTGCCTGGGATTCCCCAGAAAACGCGTCTTTGAGGTTCTGTTCGGTCTTGCTACCTTTGAGGTCCATGATTAACTCCTTAAATTGAATACAACCCTAACAATTACAGGGCTTGAGGTACGCCGGCGACGGTAGTCCTTTCCCCTATTTTAAGTCAAACAAAGATGCCTATCTCTTCGATAGGCATCTTCAATCGTTAATGTATTAAAACGAATACCCGGCGGAGAGCACCAAGGCTTGTGGGCCAAAGCTAATATGCGACGTTCTAATTACTCCAGCCGTATTAGCCGTGAGTTTAGTCTTGACCTGAGTGATCGAGTAAGAAGCGTACAAATTCCAGTGCTCGGCAGCGCGATAGCTTAAACCCACCGTACCTGCTGGTCCCAACGAGGACGGTAGTGAGACTTTTGTGGGACCCCCACTCGCGGCATTGCCGGCCGCCGTAGAGTTTCGATCGTAAAAACTGGTGTAGTTGAGGCCAACGCCAATGTAGGGGCGTAGTTTGGCGGATTCGTCCAAGAATTTATAGTTGAGTAGGACCGTCGGCGCGAACCATCTCGCGGTTGAGATGACCTGACCATTGTAAGGTACTGACCCCAAGGTCGCCGGCCCTTTACCTTCGGTTTTGGTGAGAGGCGGCAACCCGAGGGCAAGTTCGGTCTCAAAATGTGGCGATAGACGTCTGACATAGGCCAAATACAGCGTATTAACGTCTTTAGCCTTAAAATTAACGCCGGGAGAGGTAGCGCTTGCAGGCGGTACATAAGGACCGGTTAGATCGTCGGCAGTTGAGTGGTAGAAAACTGCGTAAAGGCCTAAACGCAGACTGTTGTCGTAGATGGTCGCGCTATCATCCGCGAAGGCCGGTAGGGCAGCGGCACCGGTGAGTACGGCGATCGCGAAGATAACTCTGACCGTTAATTTTTTTGGGTTCGTCATGGCTTATCCTCCTAAGATCTGGTTGAAGAACGAGCGGGCGGCAAGCGTGCAGAAAGGTGCCACCGCTCCGTGGTAGTTTTGCACCAGTTGTTGCTGTGCGGCGGCCGAAGTAAGGCCGGCTCCCGCGGGTGGCGGGGCCGTCAGCTGTAGCAGTAGATTCGCTTGCGTAGTTTGGAAACCCGCTTCAATTAGCGCAAAGGGGTCGGCAAGCGAAGGGATGCCGGTGGTTTGAGCATTGACGTCGAGCACTGACACCAGCCCCTGCGGTAAGCCACTCCAAAATACCTGCATCACGCCGGTGTTGTAAGGAAAAAATACGGTGGGGTCGTTCATGCCGCCGCAAAGTAATGTCGGGCTAGTGGGCGTCCAAGCGCCGTTGCGAAGATCGTTTTTGTACAGCGCCAAACGAAAAGTCTGTGTGGGCGCGGTAGCGGCCAGGGGATAGCCGGGCGCTGGCTTACCGGTCTGAGGATCAGGTATTGCGCCATCCAGATTAGTTGCCGCGTCCAATGCATAGCTCACTCGATAATCGTTGTTGACCAAGTAAGGCGTACCAAATCCTAAATCAAATAGTGGAGTTCGGGGGTCTTTGGCATTGCTGGGTTCGGCTAGTAAGCTGGTCAGCAGCGCTGAGAGTTGCGCATTATTGGGGATTGTACTCGGCAATGTAACGATAGGAGTCGTGCTATTAAACGCCGCCGTTAATGGCAACAAATTGTTCGAGAAAATGTAGTCAATAGAGTTCTTGCTCGGCAAAAGCGTATCAATGCCGGCCGCGTAAGTAGCGGAATAAATGTCGGTGGTTGCCGCATAGATATTGCCGTAGGCATGCTGGTAGCTAGTGGTCAGCAGCGGGGCAAATACAGTGGCCCCTAAGTCCACACCGCCGAAGAACAGTACATCGCCAAAAGCTTCTAAGGCATAGAGACCCGACATGGGTGCCGCCGCTGTAACGGTTTGATTAGCCGCTTGCATCGCGCGCTGGGTCGCCATCGCGACATAGCCGCCTTGCGAGTACCCAGTCAACAATAACTTACCGTTATCGCTGGTGCTGGATGTTTGGGTTTTGGGCAATGCGATGCGGGCGGCCGCCAATATATCCATCATTTCGCTAGACTGCTGAATGGCGTTCAAATAGGGGTGATAACCCAGAGTCGAAATATCGTAGCCGGCGTAATTCGGGGCAACCACGATGTATCCTTGTGCGGCAAACATAGCCGCAATTAACGCGCCTTCGGTGTTAGAGGGATTGGTAGGGTCCGCAATATTTAAGTTCTTATCCGTGTTCGTACCATGCGCATACTCCACAATCGGTCTGGCACCGGAGCACGTCGACGCGGGCCCGGTGGGCACCATTAAAGCGCCTGACGACTGAGTGGGTTCATTCGCTCCCCCGACCGTCCAAAATTTAAGGTAGTAAAAATCCACGCCGCAGGTGGGAGCGCCCGCAATTTGCAAGAGTTGCGAACCCGATGCGCTGGCGCTCAAGGCGGCTTGAAATGCCGGAGCACTCAACGAGGCAATACGAAAGGGCGGATTAACCGATAGAGTGCCACGAGCCGTGGAACTGGTGATAACCGAGGTTGGCGAGCTACTACCGCCGCAGGCGGTCATCAGCACTGTAGCCGCAGCCGCGACAATAAAACGAAAATTATTCATTCCTCTCTCCATAAGGCTATTTTATATGTCTTGGCGTATTGCTATCAATTTCCGATGCGCAATTCTAATCCACATCTGGAGCGTCGGCACGCTGAATTATTGATAGACTTGGCAGATGCATTCACTACTGGCCACTAAAGCTAAAGCCGATCAAATTGCCGCCAACCTGCGTTTGACCCAGGAGCAGCGGCTCAACGCCTATCTAGAGCATTGCCGTCATAGGATGGGAAGGTAATTATGTCGATTCGGCTATTGGCGATGGTTTTTAGAGGCTAATATGGCGCGCCACCTGTTTTTATAGGCCGGAGTCAAAACGTGCCAGGACTTTTCTTTGAGGAATTCTCGGTAGGGCAGCTATTTACGCATGCGATCAGGCGCACCGTGACTGAGGCGGACAATGTATTTTTCTCGGCGTTGACACACAATCCGGCTGCCTTGCATTTGGACGAAGAGTATTGTCGTACTCAAACCGAGTTTGGTCAGAGGATTGTGAATAGCGCGTTTACCTTAGGATTGATGGTGGGCATTTCCGTGGCTGACACCACTCTAGGGACTACGGTGGCAAATCTAGGCTGGGATGAAGTCCGTTTTCCCAAACCGCTATTTCACGGTGATACGGTTCGGGTGGAATCAGAAGTGCTGGAGACTCGGGCCAGTGGTTCGCGTCCCAAAAACGGGATCGTGGTGTTTGCTCATCGTGCTTTTAACCAGCGCAATGAGTTAGTGGCGACCTGCAAGCGCTCGGCTCTTATGCATCGGAAACCTGCTGTTTGAGCGCGCGTTCCTTATTGTTTGTCCCGGGGGATAGTGATCGAAAACTCGCCAAGAGCGAAAGCTCGAAGGCAGACATCATTATTTTTGATCTTGAAGATGCGGTAGCGGTTAATGAAAAGCCGGCGGCGCGTGGGCGTATTGCTGATTTTCTGGCTGAACATCCCGATCGCACTCAGCAGCAATTGTGGGTGCGAATCAATTCCCTGGATACTGCGGATGCGTTGCTGGATCTAAAGGCGGTAGTTCCTTTGGCACCTGATGGAATTATTCAACCTAAGACCCGGTCGTCAGCCGATGTGATGCAATTGGGTCATTACCTGGACGCACTCGAAGTAGCTTATGGTGTTATTCGGGGTGCAATCAAGATACTACCGATCGCGACCGAGACTGCTGAGTCGTTGTTTTCGTTAAATAGCTTTGGCAGTTGCGGGTCGAGGTTATATGGGATGACTTGGGGTGCCGAAGATCTGGGCGCCGCGTTGGGTGCTACTGCGAACAAGGACTCGAGTGGAGCGTGGACTTCACCTTTTCAACTAGCACGTTCGCTTTGTCTGTTCGGTGCACACGCTGCTGGGGTGCCGGCAATTGATACGTTGTTTGCCAATTTTCGGGATATTGCTGGTTTGCGCATGGCTTGTATTGAAGCGCATCGCGATGGTTTTACCGGTAAGCTTGCAATACATCCCGATCAAGTAGCTGTGATCAATGAGTGTTTTGTATCGAGTGCTGCTGAGATTGCGCATGCCGCACGGGTGGTCGCGTTATTTGCAGCGAATCCGGGGGTAGCGGCGCTATCGCTCGATGGCAAGATGGTCGACATTCCTCACCTGCGGCAAGCCGAGAATATCCTGGCTCAGCGTATTTAATTTTAGTTGAAAGAAGGACTCATGGTCGCAGCAAAAATCACGTTGACGCATTTACAGCGTCTCGAAGCGGAAGCTATCCACATCATGCGTGAAGTGGTGGCCGAAGCGGACAAGCCGGTAATGCTGTATTCCATCGGCAAGGATTCCGCGGTTATGCTGCATTTGGCGCGCAAAGCTTTTTATCCGAGTTCTCCGCCGTTTCCGTTGTTGCACATCGATACGACTTGGAAATTTCGTGCTATGTACGAATTCCGTGACCGAATGGCGCGTGACACGGGTATGCATTTGATCGTATATCAGAATCCTGAGGCCAAGCGGCGTGGCATTAATCCTTTTGAACATGGTTCGGCTCTACACACCGAGCTATGGAAGACCGAAGGACTCAAGCAAGCGCTTGTCCAACACGGCTTTGACGTCGCTTTTGGAGGCGCGCGTCGTGATGAAGAGAAGAGCCGTGCGAAAGAGCGCATATTTTCATTTCGATCTGCCGCCCAGCGCTGGGATCCGAAGCAGCAACGGCCGGAATTGTGGCATTTGTTCAATACCAAAAAGGCCAAGGGCGAAAGCATTCGCGTGTTTCCCATTTCTAATTGGACTGAGTTGGATATTTGGCAGTACATCCTGTTGGAGAATATTGCGATTGTGCCCTTGTATTTGTCGGCTCCGCGACCCACGGTCATGCGCGACGGACAAATGCTGATGGTTGATGATGAGCGCTTTCCTTTGAGTCCGGGCGAGACACCTGTGTTGCGCTCTATTCGTTTCCGCACTTTGGGCTGCTATCCCCTGACCGGTGCGGTTGAGAGTCTTGCTGCGACGCTGCCTGATGTCATTCGTGAGATGTTACTCACGAAAACTTCTGAGCGCCATGGCCGGGCTATTGATCACGACCAGAGTGCGAGTATGGAGAAGAAAAAACAAGAGGGATACTTCTGATGGCTGGCGAAGTTAACGCGCAGGGCGCGCACCAGACCTATGCGCTGGATCAACATAAAACTTTGCTGCGATTTATTACCTGCGGCAGTGTTGACGATGGTAAGTCGACCTTGATTGGACGCTTGCTATACGACTCTAAGATGATACTTGAGGATCAACTTGAGGCGCTTGAGGCTGACTCCAAACGCCTAGGCACTCAGGGCCAGAATATCGATTTTGCATTACTAGTGGATGGTTTGGCCGCCGAGCGAGAACAGGGCATCACTATTGACGTTGCCTATCGATTTTTTTCAACCGACAGACGGAAATTTATCGTAGCTGATACTCCAGGCCACGAGCAGTACACCCGCAACATGGTGACTGGTGCCTCAACGGCTGATCTTGCGGTGGTACTCATCGATGCGCGCAAAGGAGTGCTGACGCAAACTCGCAGGCACGCCTATCTGGCGCATTTGATCGGCATTCGTAACCTGGTTTTGGCTGTCAACAAAATGGATTTGATCGGTTATGATCAAGTGAAGTACCAGGCTATCGTGGAGGATTTTAGAATATTTGCAACGAGTATCGGCATTATTGATTTTGTGGCCATACCAATTTCGGGACTGGATGGCGATAATATCGTGTCGCATTCCAATAAGATGCCGTGGTACACGGGTAAGGCGTTGATTGAGCATCTGGAGGCTGTTGAGGTCGATGTCGCAGTTGATCAATTGCAGCCCTTTCGGATGCCGGTGCAGTGGGTCAACCGACCGAATCTAGATTTTCGCGGTTTTGCTGGGCTAATTTGTGCTGGCATGATTAAACCCGGCGACAAGATTCGAGTCTTGCCCTCGGGTAAAACATCGACGGTGAGTCAGATCGAAACGTTTGATGGAGAGTTACCCTATGCTGTCGCGGGTCAATCCGTTACTTTGAGTTTGACGGATGAAGTGGACTGTTCGCGCGGTGATGTTATAGCCGCCGCCGATTCGCCCCCGCAGGTGGCGGATCAGTTCGAGTCGACTCTTGTGTGGTTGTCGGATGAGCCTTTGTTGCCTGGCCGTCCGTACTGGTTGAAATTAGCTACCCAGACCGTCGGTGCCAGTGTGCATGCGCCAAAATATCAAATTAACGTCAACACCCTGGATCAATTAGCGGCTAAAACCCTGGAGCTTAACGCGATTGGGGTCGCGAATATTGTTACCGACAAACCGGTGGTGTTCGAGCCGTACGAAATAAATCGCGATTTGGGTGGGTTCATTTTAATCGACAAAGTTACCAATGCTACGGTGGCGGCGGGCATGATTAACTTCGCACTGCGACGCAGCCAAAATATACATTGGCAGGTCATCGAGGTGAGTCGAGAAGGTCGAGCGGCGTTGAAACATCAGCGGCCTTCGGTACTGTGGTTTACAGGACTATCGGGTGCAGGAAAATCTACCATAGCGAACTTGGTAGAGAAGAAGCTTCACCGCATGAATCGACATACCTTCATGCTCGACGGCGATAACGTGCGGCACGGACTGAATAAGGATCTTGGCTTCACCGACGCCGATCGAGTGGAGAATATTCGTCGTGTCGGCGAGGTCTCCAGGCTGATGACCGATGCCGGCATCATTGTGATCACGGCCTTTATTTCGCCATTTAGGGCCGAGCGACAAATGGTGCGCGACATGATGGCCCCGGGTGAGTTTATTGAAATATTTGTGGATACGCCCCTTAGCGTAGCGGAAAAGCGTGACGTTAAGGGACTCTATAAAAAGGCGCGCGCTGGGAAGCTCGCGAACTTTACTGGAATTGATAGTCCCTATGAGGCGCCCATCGCCGCGGAGATTCGTATCGATACCACGGGAATGACGCCTGAGCAGGCGGCGACCCTCGTGGTCAATGAGTTGTTGGGCGGCAGTTAGGCGATGCCGGGGGATATCGCCTCGCGTGTTGGATTGCTAAAGGGTTACGCGAATTTACCTGAGCGCTTTTACGCGCGTGTTAAGCCGACGCCGGTCCCTAAGCCTAACCTCATTCAGTTTAATCGTGCGCTGGCTTCACAACTTAATCTAGATATTGGTGCGTTTGAGGATATTGGATTGGCTGCAGTATTCTCGGGCAATACGGTGATCGACGGTAGCGAGCCTATTGCCATGGCCTATGCCGGGCATCAGTTTGGGCAATTCGTGCCTCAACTCGGTGACGGGCGCGCCATTCTGTTGGGCGAAGCGCAAGATCGTGAAGGAATTCGTCGTGAGATCCAGTTAAAAGGTGCGGGTAGGACTCCTTACTCGCGCAGTGGCGATGGACGAGCGGCCTTGGGTCCAGTACTGCGTGAATATTTGGTGAGCGAAGCGATGTACGCCTTGGGCATACCTGGCACGCGCGCATTGGCGGCGGTAATGACCGGCGAGTTGGTTGCGCGGGAAGAGATGTTGCCAGGTGCAATTTTGACTCGCGTGGCTTTAAGTCACGTGCGTGTCGGTAGCTTTCAGTTTTTCGCCGCACGCGAGGATCATGCGGCGATCAAGTTACTCGCTGATTACGTGATAGCTCGCCACTACCCAGAATTAAAAATAACTGAGCGACCGTATCTTGAGTTGCTGCGCGCTGTGTGCGAGCGGCAAGCATCGTTGATTGCGCGTTGGATGCAGGTGGGATTTATCCATGGCGTCATGAACACTGACAATATGACCCTATCGGGTGAGACTATAGATTTCGGACCCTGCGCCTTTGTGGATAGTTACGACCCTGCGACCGTATTTAGCTCGATTGATAGCCGCGGCCGCTATGGTTACGAAAACCAACCGCAGGCGGCGCAGTGGAATCTGGCGCGCTTTGCTGAGACTTTGCTGCCGATTATCGATGCGGGCTCGGGTTCGGATTTGGATTTGGCTTCGAAGAATGCGGTTGTATTAGCGACTTCTGTACTTGAGGAGTTTCCCTCGCGATTTGAGGCCCATTGGCTTGCGGGCATGCGCCGTAAGCTGGGCCTTGTCACTGATGAACCAGGTGATTTGCAACTTGCGCGTGACTTGCTCGCCGCGATGCATCGCGGTCAGGCTGATTTCACGCTGACGTTTCGTGGGCTGTGCGATGTCGCGGGGGAGACCACGGCTATCGCGGGCAGGCTGCTTTCGGACGTGGCGGGTCTTGACAACTGGCTGGGACATTGGCGTTCACGCCTGGAGCGCGAGCCGCCCGATGCGCGGGCCTCGCGTGCAGCACTAATGCGGTCGGCTAACCCGGCATTTATTCCACGCAATCACCGCGTGGAGTTGGTTATTCGTGCAGCGCTTGAGCGTGAAGATTTTAAACCGTTCGAGGAATTACTCGCGGTACTCTCACGACCGTATACGGACCAGCCGGGTTTCGAGAACTATGCTTTGCCACCGCGCCCGGAAGAGCGGGTGTTGCATACTTTTTGTGGAACTTGAATCGTATGGCGCGCGCGCAGTCTTTGGCTTCTTAGCCGCCCGCCAATTGCAGAATCACGGTGTCCGTAAAACGAACGCCCTTACAGCGAGCGGCATATAGGGCCGCGCCGACCACCGGCTGCAGCAAGGGTGCGCGCAGTTCCGACGCGAGATTGGCGTTCAGTAACGCACTCTTGAAGGGTTCTAAGATGAGTTTTCCGGTATTGAAAACACCGCCGGTGTAGGACACGGGCAGAGTAAGATTTTGCGGCACCTGGAGTGTCCGTCGAATGGCTGCCACCAGCTCGGCGAGTTCTTCGGCCGCGCGTTGGAAAATACCAATTGCGGCGGCGTCGCCTGCGAGCGCGGCTTCGCTCACCAATTTAGATATCTGAGCAATGGTGCTGCGCTCTTTAGCCGGTAGATTGTTAATTTTCCCGGCAAGATCAATCGCGTCGCGTAGGTTAAAGTGTTGCATGAATAACTGGTGCAGCGGTCCCTTGGGGCTGCGACCGTCGCTCATGCGTGAGAACGCTGTCAATCCTTCGCGAGCGATCCAGTACGCAGAGCCTTCATCACCGAATACCTCGCCCCAACCCCCGGCCCGAGCGCTTAGGCCTAAATATTCGCCGTAGCCAATAGAGCCCGTACCGGCGACTATACTGATGCCATCGACGCAGGCGAGTGAGCCTGCCCAACTACAGACCATGTCATTGCCGCAGGTGTATTGCGTTAGTTTCAGTACGGTGCTGGGCAAAATTGCTAAGCGGGCATCCTCGATGCTGTCTTCGCCGTAGGCGGGGAGCCCAAAAAAGGCGTGCTTAATGGCGTCTGCGGAAAGTTTAGTTTGATTCAATATGGCGGTGACGCCTTCGCGGATGACCGCGCGTACCCCTTCTAGGGTGACCTCTGGGTGGTACGAGCTACCGCCCGTGTGGGTGGCGAGCACTTGACCTTGATCATCAAGCAACAGAAATGCGGTTTTGGTGCCTCCGCCATCGACGCCAAGATACATATAAATTCCTTTATGCAGCGTGAATAGTCACGCCTTTAACCACTCTACTCACGGTGCCGGAGGCGCTGGGATTATCGGGGGATTTGCCTAATTCGAGCGATCGGTAAAAGGCATAAATTTGAGCACACATCACATAAGGAAAACACAATTCGAGATCGCCTGCCGCGCTCATTCCGGGAATCAAAACGCAATCACCCGCATCCGCATCATCGCCCGATATGCCAGAAAGCGCGAGTACTTGGCTGGCAACGCCATCGTTGCGTAGCTCACGTAGGAGATCCAAATCATAGCGTCTTGTCAGAGGATCATTGGATAAAAATACAATCACCAGAGTTTCGGAATTGACGAATGTTTTGGGTCCATGCCTAAAGCCTAGCGGAGAGTTCGACATAGACACGATACCGCCATCGGTCAATTCGAGTAATTTAAGTGCAGCTTCGTTGGCAAGGCCCGTCAATCCACGGCTACCTAGATAGACCACGCGGCGAAACGGTTTCGACGCCATTGTTTGAAGTCGTTGGCTAATGCCTGCAAGTACGGCCGAACTCGCAGTTGAGAATCGCTCCACGAATGCTTTAGTGGCTGACCCAGACACGAATGTGCAATAGCCAGCGTACAGCATCGAACTAAAACTTGAGGTCATCGCAAAGCTTCGATCATGGGTCGCTTCGGGTAGCAGTAGTGCGAAGCTATGCGGGCGATTTGAACAGCGCTTAAACAATTCACCTTGCGCATTGCAGGTGATGGCTAATTGATAGCACTCTTTGACATGACGGTCGGCAAGGTCCACCGCAGCAAGGCTCTCAGGGCTACTACCTGATCGTGCGAATGACACGAGTAAGGTCGGCACGTCCGGTTGCAGACATTGCAACGGACCCGCTACTAAATCGGTGGTGGCAATCGCTTCAACGCGTTTTCCCAAATGTTGCAATAGTTCGGGCTGCAGGCATTGTCCAATATAGGCTGATGATCCCGCGCCGGTTAAAATGATTCGTAGATCCTTCTTGGCAAGTAATGGCTTTAAGAATGCGCCAAGCTTGAGCGCGTTCTTTTCAATGAGGTCGCGAGTGGCCTGCCACATGGCGGGTTGGTGCGTAATTTCTTGCGCCGTCCAAGTCGCATTGCGAGTTTTGAGATCCGCGTCGCTTAAATTAAGATATGTCATGGCCTTAAACCTTTAGCAGCCGCAGGCTGCGGCGTATTGATTAAGCACGGTACCAATGTGATGCATCACTATTTCCCGCGCCGTAAATTTCAACGTCCCTTCGCGAATGGCTTGATACTCATTTGGCATGTACTGGCTGAGTATGGCGAGTGTGGGCGGATGCGCGTCCAAGTTAGCAAAAAGTTTCTGCACGGCGGCTTCGACTGATTTTACAGGCCAGTAGTAACGAATACGATCGCTGAGACTGTACTGTTGTTGGAGCAACAAGCTTTCACCGCTGGCTTCGTAGTATTTGCGCCAGTGGCTGGGATCCGCTTTCATCACGTCCATGAGTGTTTCTTTGACGCGCGACGAGCGTGCGACTCCTAGCCACTCGCGCTCGATTTGATCGAGTGCCCAAATCGCTTCGCGCAGCGCAAAGGTTACGCCAGGTCCCACCTTAAGAATGGCGAAGTGGCCTTTGACTAGGGCCTTCAGCGCGAATTGGCTTTGATAATCAGTCGAATGTGCCTCGTAGACGAGGGTCGGCTGAGATTCGATAAAGGCGCTTAAGTTGATGGCTTGCTCGGGTACATACTCGACCACTTTGTCATGATCAAATTCAACCCCGGGTTGTACGACGAGACCGATTACTCGCGGCCAGACCTCGGCGATTCCTGCATCGCTAAGGGCTGACTTATGGGCATTCATGGTGGCAAGCGC
>JAYVYN010000072.1:0-3710 GCA_043784265.1 Gammaproteobacteria bacterium
GGTGCGCGTATTGTCGATATCGACGATAACAGCTATGTCGACTACCGTATGGGTTATGGTCCCGCCATCTTAGGTTACGCAGACCCACGGGTTGATCAAGCCGCGCGAGAAGGCATAGAAGTTGGGGGCGTGTTTGCGCTTGCCACTCAGCGTGAACTCACCGTAGCGCAGCGGATTGCTAAAATGGTGCCGGCCGCGGAGTTGGTCAGGTTTTCTAATTCAGGCACCGAAGCCGTGATGGCGGGCTTGAGATTGGCACGCGCTTTTACCGGTAAAGATGATTATGTGCTGCTGGAAGGCGGCTATCACGGGTTGTTCGACGCGGCGATGTGGTTTACGCCGATGGATAAGTGGTCCATGGTCGGCGAACCTGAAGTAAGACCCTATAGCGAGGGAGTTCCGATTAGCACGCGGAGCTTCGCGCATTTTGTACAAGCGAATGATGCTAATCAATTGGAACAGGTGCTCAAGAAACATTCGCATCGGATCGCCTGCCTCTTGATTGAGCCCATCATGGGTAATTGTTTGGGCATTGCTGCCGAGCCTGGCTATTTACGCGCAGCGCGCGAGCTGTGCGATAAATACGGCGTTGTATTATTCATCGACGAAGTCAAGACCGGTTTTCGCGTGGCTCGAGGCGGCGTGCAAGAGTTGTATGGTGTTAACGCCGACCTTTGTACCTTTGCAAAGGCAATGGGCAACGGATATCCGATTTCGGTGCTCGCCGGCCGGGAAGCCATCATGCGTAAAATCGGCAAAGGCGTTGCGCACGGCGGAACTTATACCGCGCATTCTGTTTCGCTCGCGGCGGCGGAGGCCACCTTGCAGATCTTGGATGAAACCGATGCCTTAGAGCGCATCGCCGCTTACGGATTGCGATTACGCGAAGGTATGCGGGCTTGCTTAAACGCTCGAGGCATTGCACACAGTTTTGTGGGACACCCGTCCATGAGCGGTTTGTATTTTTCGGAAAAACCGCCACGCAACTATCGCGACTGGAAGGGCAGTGACTATACGTTTTACGATGCAATGGCCAGAGTGCTGCACGATTCAGGCGTGTTGTGCGAACCCGACTCTCGCGAACCCTGGTTCGTGTCGGCAGCCCATGACGATTCCTGTTTGAGCGATACCTTGGCGGCATTTGAGTTCGCAGTGGATACGACCCTTAAAACCCAAGGACTCGCAAAAGCTCGAGGGTTAGGAGTCGGCCATTGACGCTATTGTTGTAGGAGCCGGGCACAATGGATTAGTGGCAGCCTGTTATCTTGCGCGTGCCGGGCTGAAAGTATTGGTGTTGGAGCGCAATGCGTACATCGGCGGTGCTGCCGTCAGCCGTCAACTCTACGAGAATTTCACGTATTCAAATTGCTCCTACGTGTGTAGTTTATTACGGCCCGAAATTATTCGCGCCCTGGAACTACCAAAATTCGGTTTACAGATTATTCCTTATGAAGGCGGCTGTACTTTCATGCAAGGCGGCGGGCATTTAGCGCTATACGACAATCATGATGCATTGCGTCGCGAAATTTCACGGCATTCCAAACGCGATGCTGAAAGCTATGATCGTTATTCGCGCGATGTCATGCGTCAGTGTAAATTTATCAAGCCATTGCTCATGCGTACGCCGCCTGATCCGACCTCCTTTAAGCCACGCGACATTCAAGAATTGCTCTATTTAGGCAAGCACTTTCACGGTCTCGGCGAACAGCGAATGTATGACACCCTGCGTTTTTGGACCATGAGTGCTGCCGATTTTCTGGACGAATATTTTGAGAGCGAAATAGTTAAGGCGCATTTGGCTGGCAGCTCTATTATTGGCACCGCGTTAGGACCTCGCTCGCCGGGCACCGCGTACGTATTGTTGCACCACTACATGGGTGACATTGACGACACCGTAGGGGCCTGGGGATTTGCGCGCGGGGGAATGGGATCCATCAGCAATGCCCTTGGCGCATCTTTTCAAACGAGCGGTGGGACTATACGAAGCGCAGCACCGGTTGCCAAGATTTTGGTGAATTCGGGTCGCACCACTGGCGTGAGATTGCAGGATGGTGAAGAAATTCACGCGCCCTTGGTAATCTCTAATTTGGACGTTCGCCGTACTTTCCTTGAAAGCATGTCGCCGGATGATTTACCCGATGAATTTATTACCCAAGTCAAAAATTTTAAAATACGCGGATCATCGGGCAAATTGAATATTGCTCTAGATGCACTTCCTAGTTTCCCAGCCATACCGCCCGGGTCACCCTGTACCCGCGGCGATATGCATGTTACCGATACGCTTGAAATGATGGAACGCGCGTATGACGACTGGAAGGACGGCCGTTGGTCACGCGCTCCCTATATTGACATGCTAATTCCGTCGCAAATTGACCCCACCATGGTTCCCGATGGCAAACACTATATGTCGGTATTCGTACAATATTGCCCTTACGAGCTGGCCGAGGGTCCCTGGACCGCGGACAAACGCCAGGCATTTGGTAACACGGTCATCAACACCATTGCCGAGCATAGCCCCAACTTTAAGGATCTGATATTGCATGCGGAAATCCGTACGCCCTGGGATATCGAAAACGAAGTGGGATTGACCGAGGGCAATATATTCCAGGGCGAACTGACGATGGATCAACTGCTGTTTAACCGTCCCATCCCCGGCTATGCCCAGTATCGCGCACCGGTCAAGGGAATGTATCTATGTGGCTCTAGCACCCATCCGGGTGGTGGTGTGATGGGAGCGCCGGGAGCGAATGCAGCACGCGAAGTATTGCGTGATTTGGGCAAAGCGTGAGCTACGATTGCATCATCGTTGGTGCCGGTCATAATGGCTTGGTATGCGCGACACTGCTCGGTCGTGCGGGAAAGAAAGTCCTCGTCGTAGAGGCCGCCGAGCAAGTAGGCGGTGCGGCGGTCACGCGAGAATTCCACCCGGGGTTTAAGGTATCGTCCGGCGCACATTTATTTTATGCCATGCCGGGCTCGCTACTGCGCGATTTAAAGCTTGAACAATACGGATTGCAATGGGCTGCTCGTGCGATGCCCACTACCGCGCTACAGCTCGAAAAATTGCCGCTGTCACTCGCCAACGGCGCCGGTGCTACCGCGGAGGCGCTAGCGCTGGTGAACTACCACGCTAAGCTACAACGATTTGCGAAGGCGTTTGCGCCAATGCTTGCCGCCATACCGCCGCGGCTCGGCACCGTTGAATGGTCAGACCGGCTCAAGCTTCTTAAACTTGCCTGGCAGGTACGCAAGCTGGGACGCCACGATATGCGCGAGTTCCTGCGTATTATCGGCATGAATGTCTATGATTTATTGCAAGAAAATTTCTCATCGCCCGCCATCAAGGGTGCTCTAGCCTTTGACGCAGTGTTGGGTACTAATTTTGGTCCTCGCTCACCGGGCTCCGTGCTGACGCTATTGCATCGTATGGCGGGGCTACACGCGACAGGTCGAAACGCAATCGCACAACCGCAAGGAGGCATGGGTGCCGTGTCTGACGCCTTAGCCAAGGCGGCGCAGGGTGCGGGCGTCTCGATAAGGACCGGCGCAACGGTGCAAAAAATTTTGATCGATCAGGATCGCACCAGTGGAGTGCAGTTACACTCGGGTGAAAAAATTATAGCGCGATCAGTGGTCTCCAATGCCGATCCTAAAACGACTTTCCTGACCCTACTGGGAGCGCAACATCTGGATACGGGATTCGTCAGGCG
>JAYVYN010000073.1:0-3470 GCA_043784265.1 Gammaproteobacteria bacterium
CGCTCTGGGTGCTAGATTCCATCTATGAGCTTTCACGCGAGCAACTCGTAACGACTGTCGAAATGCTTCTCAATCATCGAGATTTGACTTTACAAGACGCCGACACAGTGACCTCGGCTTTGGATCACTTCCGAACGCGATCTGCTGTTGAATTTTCTGATTGCTTAATACTGGAAATTGCAAGAAAGGCTGGTCACTTACCAGTAGCGACTTTTGATCGTGATTTTGCCAAGCTCGGCGATGTCCGTCGACTACGATAGTTGGCCGGCAAAAGGTGCGTAAGCTCCCCTAAGTTTACGCCAACGTCGCGGGCCCTTGGCAATCCATCCAAACTAGCACCGCAGGATCAGGGCGAGGTCTTAATGGCTCGGATACCACATTGGTATCCTAAATAATCTTCTCACCGTGATAGTCGCCATTGATGACACTGCTACAAAGTGATGGTAATCCGCGCCGAAAGCGCGCGGATTAGCCGCAGTCGCTAGCCTTTATTGGCTTTTTTTTCTTTTTTTGCCGCACGCTTCTCATCAAGTGTTTTGCCAGGTTTCTTCTTCTCTTCTTTCTTACGATCCATTCCCTTACCCATAGGCCCTCTCCTTCTTGTTAAATAATTTCTTTGTTGATCGACAAAAAACTATCGTTTCGTCGGCCGCCGGCTCAGCAATTTACGCTCAACATGCCTACCGGCAGGATTACGCGGAGGCTTGGCTGATTTCTCTTTGACTCGACTGATTCGCAGTTCTCGGCCCGCCACACGCACCTTCTGCAAGCTCTTAAATATAGGATTTGGCATGCCTTCTGGCAAGTCGATAAAACTATGATCGTCGCGAATATCCACGCGCCCGATATGCACCCCTTCAATCCCTGCCTCATTGGCAATCGCACCGACAATATTGCCGGGCTTGATGCCATGGGCTGAACCGACTTCGATGCGAAACGTTTCCATTTCTGAAGCAGCGGAGCGAGCTCGCTGGGTGCGTGGGGCCTCGGCATCCGGTGTGTCGCGGTCCTGTGCACGAGGCGGTGATTCGCGCGGCGGCGAATCGCGCTCAGATGATCGCTCGGCGCGCGCGCGGTCAGGGCGAGGTCGCTCAGGCGCGGCGTTGCGCTCAGGCCGAACCTGCGGCTCGGTTGGGAATTGCCGTTCAATTGGCGCAGCTCGCTGGACGGGCATGTGCCGCTCACCGGATTCGCGCCGCGGGATGTCGCGATCAGATCGTCCTTCGCTACGCGCGGGGGGTTCTCGGGAGGGGGCTTCGTCACGCCTTTCAGATTTGGCGCCTAGCAAAAGCGGGGTGGACCCTTGAGCAAGACTCGCAAGTGCCGCCGCGATATCAATCATCGGCAACCCCGTTTCCTCCTCTAATTGCTCCAATACCGGTCGATACGCGCTAGCTTCGCCTTTTGCCATGATCTCGCTAATTCGCGTTTTAAATTTGGCGATGCGCGATGCATTCACGGCATCAACCGTCGGTAGATTCATCGGCTCAATCACTTGGCGGGTGGCGCGCTCGATGGCGCGCAACATATTGCGTTCGCGCGGCGCAATGAAAAGAATCGCTTCGCCCGTTCGGCCCGCCCGCCCCGTGCGACCGATGCGATGCACATAGGACTCGGTATCGTAGGGCACATCATAGTTCACGACGTGACTAATGCGTTCCACATCAAGACCGCGTGCGGCAACGTCGGTGGCCACCACAATATCAATTTGACCCGACTTAAGCCGTGCGACCGTCTTTTCTCGTTGGGGCTGCGGAATATCGCCATTCAGGGCTGCGGCGGAGAATCCCCGCGCTTCCAGCTTCTCGGCAAGCTCGACGGTCGCATGTTTAGTGCGCGTAAAGATGAGCATGCCATCAAAGGTCTCGGCTTCCAAGATTCGCGTCAATGCATCCAGCTTGTGCATGCCGCTGACTACCCAAAAGCGTTGGCGAGTATTCGCCGCCGTGCTGGTTTTACTTTTAATAGTCACTTCAGTCGGAGAGTGCAGATACTTCTGCGCAATTCTCCTGATGGGTGCCGGCATGGTGGCGGAGAACAACGCAACCTGCCGTTTAGGCGGAGTCTGTTGCAATATGCTTTCAACCGCATCCACAAAACCCATGCGCAGCATCTCGTCCGCCTCATCGAGCACCAGCAGCGTCAAACCCGACAGCTTTAAGGTGCCGCGATTCATATGATCGATGATCCGCCCCGGAGTGCCCACCACCACATGCACCCCACGCTTGAGCGCATTTAACTGCGGTTGATAGCTCTGACCCCCGTAGATCGGCAGCACATGAAAACCTTTTAGGTGAGCGGCATATTTCTGAAACGCCTCAGCCACCTGCAAGGCGAGTTCTCGAGTCGGCACCAGCACCAAGACTTGCGGGTCTTTTTTAGAGATGTCGATTTTCGTGAGCGCGGGCAAAGCAAACGCAGCCGTTTTTCCGGTGCCGGTCTGTGCCTGGCCTAGCATATCTTTGCCCGCCAATAGCACCGGGATAGTCGCGGCTTGAATCGGTGAGGGAGACTCGTAGCCTACATCGGTGAGCGCCCGCAATACATCTTCCGATAGCGCGAGATCGCGGAAGCTCACTGGGACATTTTCAACGGGAGGAACTGAATTCATAAAAGATACCCAACGGAAGTGATCGCAAGTCTAGCTGTTTACGTGAGTATTGCTACCATGTAGACCATGGGACGCATATTTGAAGTCAGAAAACACGCCATGTTCGCCCGCTGGAACCGTATGGCCAAACAATTTACCCGGGTGGCCAAAGACATTGCCATTGCGGTCGCCGCTAACGGAGCGGATCCCGCCACTAATTCGACGCTGCGTCGCGTGCTGCAAAACGCGCGTGCGGTCAATATGCCGAAGGATAAGACCGATGCGGCAATCAAGCGCGCGATGGGCAAAGACGCCTCGAATTACCACGAAATTATCTATGAAGGCTATGCGCCACATGGGGTGGCACTGCTCATCGATGTTGCCACCGACAATCCGACCCGCACCGTGGGAAGCTTACGCAATATTTTTATGAAGGGCGAAGGCAATCTCGGGAGCACCGGCAGCGTCAGTTTTCTATTCAAAAAAATGGGCGTATTTCGCTTGGATCCGGCCAGCGTTAAGGATCAAGACGAATTAGAACTTGATCTTATTGATTATGGTCTTGAGGAAATGGGTGAGAGTACCGGCGAAAAGGGCGAGCCTCAATTGGTGATCCGCGGTGCCTTTACCGATTTCGGTAAATTACAGGAAGCGCTGGAAGCTCGTCGGTTGGTCCCCTTGTCGGCTGAACACGAATACATTTGCGCGGTCCCGATAGAGCTACCGGAAGCGCAAGCTGCCGAGGTCTTGGCGCTGATCGATAAACTGGAGCAAGACGATGATGTGCAAAAGGTATTTCACAGCCTGGCGTAAGCGACGGGCTCACGGAATGACGGTAAAATAATATTAATTTATGTTAATGTTACGTCCGCTTACTGGT